>NZ_JBEXLL010000010.1:0-138194 GCF_040609955.1 Nocardia sp. NPDC004568 | reverse complement strand
CACCGCCTGGCCCCCGCCCGCCGCTCCGTTCCGCCTGGGGGGGGGGGCTGTGGGCGGGGGCCGCCCGGTGTGATACCGGGCGGCCGCCGTCCGTGTGCGCGGCGGTGGAACCCGACGATCCGCGGGCGGCAGCAGCGAGGCGCGTCCGCGACTCCGGGGCTTTGCCGGTCGGCGGTCGTATTCGACTAGTCTGTCCCCGTGCGCAGGCCAGAACAGGACAGTACGCAAGTCGAGGTCGTCCGGGTCTTCACCGACCCCACGGGCCGGTGGGGCAATCCCCTCGGTATCGCCCGGGCCAGCGATGTGGAAGGTGTCGACCACCAGGCGCTGGCCGCCCGGCTCGGTTACAGCGAAACAGTCGTGGTCGAGGCGCCCGCCGGCGAGATCGCCCGGTTGCGCATCTACACCCCCGCCGTCGAACTCCCCTTCGCCGGCCACCCCACCGTCGGGACGGCCTGGTGGCTGGCCGATCAGGGCACGCCGGTCGGTACCCTCGAGGTGCCCGCCGGCCCGGTGGCGGTGACCGCGGACGCCGGTCTCGTCTGGGTACGGGCCCGGCCGGAATGGGCACCCGAATTCACCTTCCACCAATTCGACGACCCCGGATTCCTCGCCACCGTGTCGCCGGCCGATTTCGACAGCGGCCATCACTACGTCTGGTCCTGGACCGACCACGACCGGGGCGGGGTCCGTGCTCGCATGTTCGCGCCCGCCATGGGCATCCCCGAGGACGAGGCCACCGGTGCGGCCGCCATCGCCCTCACCGCCCGGCTCGAACGCGACCTCACCATCACCCAGGGGCAGGGTTCACAACTGTTCACCCGGCACGACCCGGACGGCTGGGTCCACCTCGGCGGACGTGTCGTCTCCGACCACCCGGTCGTGCTCTAGCCGCGCACCGGGCCGGCGCCGACTCGGTAAGGCCGGTCCCCCGGAACTCGCGAGCGGCGCCGCCGGTCCGCCGCTCGCCGTGAGCCCGGCCCGGAGCGCACGGCGGGCCCGCCGCCCGTCGCCTTCGGCACCGCGCGTGCCCCGAACCGGTGTCCAGGTGCTAGACCGGACCCATGCGGTTGCTCATCGTGTCCGATACGCATGTACCGAAGCGAGCCCGTGACCTGCCCGCGGTTCTCTGGGACGAGGTGGACGCGGCCGACGTCGTCGTGCACGCCGGCGACTGGGTGGAACTCGCGCTACTGGACCGGCTCCGCGTACGGAGCAGACGTCTCATCGGCGTATACGGCAACAACGACGGACCGGAACTGCGCGCCCGGCTGCCCGAGATCGCCCGGGCGGACCTCGCCGGTGTGCGGGTGGCCGTGGTGCACGAGACCGGGCCCGCGAGAGGCCGGGAACGCCGCTGCGCCGCGGCCTTCCCCGACACCGATGTGCTGGTCTTCGGCCACAGCCACATCCCCTGGGACAGCGTCACCGACACCGGTCTGCGCCTGCTCAACCCCGGATCGCCCACCGATCGCCGCCGGCAACCCGAGCACACCTATCTGACCGCGCGGATCCGCTCCGGCGAGCTGAGTGAGGTGACACTGCACGCCGTGCCCCACCCGTGACCCCACGGCCCACCGACCGGCGAGGCGTGCGCCCGGCCACATCGAGTGACCCGTCGGTCCGCTCCGGTACCTTCGCGGCATGTCGATCGACCCGGCGGATCCCGCCCACGGAGTTGCTCTCACCGACTGTGTCCTGGCGCGGATCCGCCGCGATCCGGACGCCTCCGTGCTCCCCTACGCCGATGTCCCGTGGGTGGTCGGCCGGCCCGCACCGCTGCCACCGGAGGTGCTGGCGGACACCACTTTTCCGTCGGGCCGCCCGCTCCCACCCAGTCTTCGTGCCTGGCTGGCCTTCGACTCCGGCCTGCTGCGGCGATACGGCTGGTTCGACGCCTCGGGCACGCTCACTCCGCGCCCCCTGCACCGGATCGTCGCCGACGAGATGGGGGCATGGTGGGAAGCCGAGTTCCGCCCTTTCGCCGGCCGGTTCGGTGAATGTTTCCTGCTTCCGGGCGGTTCGGACTCACGTCGGGTACTCGCCGTCGGCGAGCCCGATTCGACGGGCGAATATCCGGTGCTGGCCCTGGATTTCGACGACCTGCCGTTCGTCGGCCTGATGTACCCCGGATTCGACGTCTATCTCGCGCATACGGCCGGGTTGCTCGACCGCGAATTCACCGGATACTCCGTGCTCGCGGACGACCCGGTCTACGGGCGCCGGATGCGCGAACACGCCCGGATCCGTTTCGCGGGCCGGCTCTGCGAGCAGTTTCCCTTCGCCCACTCCTGAGCGGCGTTCGTCGTCCTCCCGAGCACGTGCGGCGGCGGACGTGTGGTAGTCACCGGACGCGGGCCCGTGCCGGTCCATCCTGGGACGCCGGTGCCCCGGCCAGGCGAGCGCGGAGGAAGTCGGTGATCTGCCGCCGCGCGGCCGCGGCCTGCGGCACCACACCCGGCAGCGTGACGAACGCGTGGGGTGCCCCGGGGTACTCGGCGATATCGGCAGGCGTCCCGGATTCGCGCAGGCGCTGCGCGTACCGGCGTCCGTGATCGGCCAGCGCGTCCAGGGTGGGCACGACCACGAGCGCCGGGGCCAGGCCGCCGAGGCCGCCGGCGTGTAACGGCGATACCGTGGCGGGGTCGATTCCGGGCGGTACCGCGAGCTCCCGGACGAAGCGGAGTTTCGCCGCACTCGGTCCCGGGCCGTGGCCGTGCCGGGATATCGAGGGGTAGTCGAGCATGGTGTCGGTCAGATCGCAGAGGGGATTGGTCAATATCTGCGCACGCAGCGGCAGCCCGCGGGACCCGGCCCGGATCGCGGCCAGCGCGACGATCAGCGCGCCACAGCTCTCACCGGCGACGGCGACGCGGGCGGCGTCGATCCCCCACCGGGCCGCGTGCTCGAGGACGTGGCACAGTACGCCCCAGCCGTCGTCCACCCCGGCCGACAGGGGTGTCCCCGGGGCGAGCAACCGATGCTCCACCGATACGACGACCGCGGAGAGCCGGGCGGCGAGATGACTGTTCATCCAGTCGCATTGCGCGGCCGTGCCCACGAATCCACCGCCGTGTACATGCAGCACGAGTGGCAGCGCCGCCTCGGCGGCTCGGGTCGGCGACGGCCGGTAGACCCGCACCCGGACCACGCGATCGGCCACGGCGACCTCCTCCCAGCCGATCACGGCAGCAGGATCCGGGCGTCCGGTGATCACCCGCAGCAGGCGCGAGGCAGCCAAGCGGTTCGCCCGGTCCCGGTAGGCGGACAGCTCCGCCGCAGTCACGGCCGGCCAGTCCGGTTCCTTCTGTACGGCGTGCAGCAGCCGGAAACCCCGTGGGAGTCGGTCGGTACCCGTCGTTCTCTTCATGCCACTCCTCCTCGACAGCGCCTCCCACGCCGGCTTCACAGGATGGGCCGGCCGGGCGTGCTCGGACTTCGCTGTCAGCATCGCGGGTCCCCCGGGTGGATGTCTTGAACGAATGTTCCCGCGCGGTCGGCCGGGAACGGGTCTCCGGCGGACGGTTCGTCAGTGCTCGGACGCGTACGCCGGGGTCACCCATGCCACGGGATCGACCGTGAGCCACGGCGCGGCCGCGAGAGCCGTAGGGGTGAGCCCGGTGAAGGCGGCGGATTCCCGGTAGAGGTGGGATTGGTCGGCGTAGCCGCTCTCCGCGGAGACCAGAGCGGCACTGTGACCCCGGGAGAGGCGCTGTGCCGCCCGGTCGAAGCGGACCAGCTGCGCGGCCCGCTTCGGCGTCGTCCCGAGCTGGGAGCGGAACCGCGACCACAACCGCTGACGACTCCACCCCACGTCGGCCGCCAGTCGTTCGACCCGTAACCGCCCGCCACCGGCCACGATTCGCCGCCAGGCGTAGACGATCTCCGGGTCGGCCGCTCGACTCGCTTCCTGCCGGCCACCGAGCACAACCTCCATGAGCGCGAACCTCTCGTCCCAGGAGCGCGCGGCACGCAGTCGCTGTCGAAGCCGCGCCACGTCCCGACCCCAGAATTCCTCGAGGCCGATCACGGTCGCGTCCGCCCCGGGCGGGACACCCAGAACCGCGTGTGCGACAACCGGCGACAACCGCACCTGGAGAAGGTCCACCGCGCGCCCGCCACCGCGAACACCGACGGGACCGAGCCCGACCACCCAGCTGCCATGGGCCCGCGCACCGCGGGCCTCGTCGACGAATACGACATCACCGAAGTCGATGAAAACGGTCGTCGCCGGATAGGGAACGACCGGCAGCTCCGCCGGCTCCGTCACCCGGCCACGGAATCCCGCCATCGCGACCCCCGGCACCCGCAGCGGCCGGGACGGCACCGCGATATCCATGGCCTCCCCGGCGAAGCGAACCGACTCTACGGGCATACCCCATGGTAAGGCCGTGCGCGACGGCTACACCACGGAAGACAGGTCAGCCGATGGGCTGACGGCTGCGGACGCGCCGGCCGATATGCGCGGGAAGGCGTTCGCCACCTCAGCCCAGCACGGCGTCGACGGTGATCGGGAGGGTACGCACCCGTATTCCCGTCGCGTGGTGGACCGCGTTGGCCACCGCGGCGGCGGCCCCGACGATTCCGATCTCCCCGGCGCCCCGGGCGCCCATCGGGTTGGCGTGTGCGTCCACTTCGTCCAGCCAGATCGCCTGGATGTCCTGGACATCCGCGTGTGCGCTTATGTGATAGGACGCCAGATCCTGGGTGACGATATGGCCGAACCGGTGGTCGCGCACGCTCTCTTCGTGCAGAGCGCCGGAAATCCCCATTGTCATACCGCCGATCAACTGGGACCGCAGCGTCCGCGGATTGACGGCCCGGCCGACCGAGAACACCCCCAGCATCCGTGGTATCCGGATCTCGCCGGTATCCGCGTGCACCCGCGCCTCGACGAACTGGGCGCCGAAGGAGTGCAGCGCGAACTTCTCGGCATCGGGATTCTCGGGTGCCCGCGCGGTGGTGTGCGCGCCGCCGGCCGGATGCCGCCCGTGGTCGTGCCGGAATTCCCGGGCCGCCGCCACTATCGCCGAACCCCATGAGCTGATCCCGGTGGAGCCGCCCGCCACACTGGCTTCCGGCAGGTCGGTGTCGCCGATCCGCAAGCGCACCCGGTCCGGGTCGACCTCGAGCGCGTCGGCCGCGATCTGGGTGAGCGCCGTCCAGGTGCCGGTACCGATATCGGCGGCCCCTATTCCGACGGTGTAGCAACCGCCGGAATCGTATTCGATCCGCGCGCTGTTGCCGGGCATCGAGCCCCCCGGGTAGGTCGCGGCCGCGACCCCGGTGCCGATGAGCCAGTCCCCCTCGCGGTGGGCGCGCGGAGCCGGGTCGCGCCGCGCCCAGCCGAACCGTTCGGCTCCGGTGCGCAGGCATTCGGTGAGACGCCGGCCGGACCAGGGCTTACCCGTCTCCGGGTCGGTGCCGGGCTCGTTCTGGATGCGCAGCTCGATCGGGTCGATACCGCAGGCCAGGGCGAGTTCGTCCATCGCCGACTCCACCGCGTACATCCCGGGGCATTCCCCGGGGGCGCGCATCCAGAACGGTACCGGAACATCCAGCGCCGCCAGCCGATGGGACGTCCGCCGGTGGGGGGTGGCATACATCATGCGGGACGCGACCGCCGTCTGCTCGGCGAATTCCTTGATCCGCGAGGTCGTCTCGAACACTTCGTGGACGAGCGCGGTCAGGGTGCCGTCACGCTGTGCGCCCAGCTCGATCCGCTGGATGGTGGGGGTGCGGTAGCCGACGAGTGAGAACATCTGCTGCCGGGTGATCGCGAATTTCACCGGCCGGCCGGGCGTGCGCCGGGCCGCCAGCAGCGCCAGCACATTATGGGCGTGCGGTGCGCCCTTGGCGCCGAACCCACCGCCGACATGGGGTGCGATGACCCGGAGCTGTTCGGGCTCGAGCCCGAACAGCGGCGCCAGCGTGGTACGGACGGCGTGCACACCCTGCGTGGAATCGTAGAGCGTCACGTGCGGGCGGTCCCCGGACTCGTCCCACAGCGCGATACAGGCGTGCGGTTCCATCGGATTGTTGTGTTCAGCGGGTGTGCGGTAGGTCCGGTCGATGCGGACCGCCGCGCCGGCCAGCGCCTGATCGACGTCCCCGTCCTCGGTGTCGGTCGGAAAGGACGGATTGACCTGGTCGGGGCGTAGTGGCCGGGATCGTCGACGCGCAGTTCGGTGTAGTGGGGTTCGGCTCGGTACTCGACCCGGATCAGATCCGTTGCGTGCCGGGCGGTTTCGGCGCTCTCGGCGATCACCGCGCCGATCAGCTGCCCACGGAAATGCACCCGGTCGTCCTGCAGGATGCTCAGCTCGCCGTCGGAGGTGTCGGCGAGGGTGGGGGCGTCGAACACGGTCAGTACCGCCACCACGCCGGGGAGCCGGGCGGCACTGCCGGTGTCCATGGCACGCACCGCGCCGCGCGCGACGGTGGCCTGTACCGGGTGCAGGTAGAGCGGATCATCCACGGCGTGTTCGAAGGCGTAGCGGGCGGTGCCGGTGACCTTCTCGTACCCGTCGAGCCGGGCGAGCGAGGCACCCATCGAGACGGCCGGGATCGACGTCATCGCTGTACCTTTCCGGTGAGGTCCCGCAGGGTGGACACGATCGTGCGCCGGGCCAGTTCGACCTTGAACTCGTTGCCTTCCAGTGGCCGGGCCGGGGCGAGTTCGGCTCGGGCCGCCCGCTCGAACGTCTCGGGGGTGGCCGGGGCGCCGACCAGTTCGGCTTCGGCCAGGCGGGCGCGCCAGGGCCGGTGCGCGACACCGCCGAGCGCCACCCGCGCCGACCGGAGGGTGGCACCGTCTGTCCCGAAAGCGAGTTCGGCGGCGACGGAGACGAGCGCGAAGGCATAGGAGGCGCGGTCACGGACCTTGCGATAGTCGGCGACCACACCGGCGGGCGGCGCCGGGAGTTCGATCCCGGTGATGAGCTGTCCGTGGCGCAGCACGGTATCGCGTTCGGGGCTGTCGCCGGGCAGGCGATAGAAATCGGTGACCGGGACGCGCCGCACTCCGTCGACATCCTCCACCACGACCTGTGCGTCCAACGCGGTGAGAGCGACGGCCATATCCGAGGGGTGCACCGCCACGCACTGGTCGGAGGCGCCCAGCACCGCGTGATAACGCACGTACCCGCCCAGTGCCGAACAACCGCTGCCGGGCTCCCTTTTGTTACAGGGTGTCGTCACATCCTGGAAGTACACACATCGGGTGCGCTGCAACAGGTTCCCGCCGGTCGTGGCCAGGTTGCGCAGCTGGCCCGAGGCGCCGGAGAGCAGGGCCCGCGACAGGGCCGGGTAGCGCAGCCGGACCACCGGATGCGCCGCCAGTTCACTGTTGCGTACGGCCGCACCCACCCGCAGACCGCCGTCCGTGGTCTCCTCGATCTCGGCCAGCGGCAGCCTGCTGACATCGACGAGCAGGTCGGGAGCGGCCACGCCCAGTTTCATATGGTCGACGAGGTTGGTGCCGCCGGCCAGGAAGGCCGCGCCGGGCCGTCCGGCCACCGTGGTCACCGCGTTCCGGATGCTGTCCGCACGCCGGTATTCGAACGGGATCACCGCGCTGCCTGCCGGATCGCCGCCACGATATTCGGATACGCCGCGCACCGGCACAGGTTGCCGCTCATCCGCTCCCGGATCTCGGCGTCGGACAATTCGGCTTCGGCACTCAGGTCCTCGGTGACGAAACTGGGATTGCCCGCCTTCACCTCCTCCAGCATTCCCACCGCGGAGCAGATCTGGCCCGGCGTGCAGTACCCGCACTGGAACCCGTCCTGGTCGAGAAAGGCCTGCTGCACGGTGTGCAGGCGATCACCGTCGGGCAGGCCGGCGGCGGTGACGATCCGGGCGCCGTCATGAGCGGCGGCGAAGGTGAGGCAGGTGGTGGCCCGGCGACCGTCGAGCAATACCGTGCAGGAACCACACTGCCCGTGATCACACCCTTTCTTCGGGGCGGTGACGCCGAGCCCCTCGCGCAGGGCGTCGAGCAGCGTGACGCGGTTGTCCACGTGCAGCGTTCGCCGCTGTCCGTCCACCTCGAGGGTTATTTCGCTGTGCATGCCGGCAGCGTCCATGGGCGGCGGTTAACCCGGCCGGCGCGGCTCAAACCCGGGCCGGTGAGAACGACCCACCGGCGTCGGCGGCGCGGTGGATGGGCAGGTCGAGATCGCGTAACCGGGCGCCGGTCCCGCCGCGGAGCTGGGCGATGATCTCGGCGGCGATGGAGACCGCCGTCTCCTCCGGGGTCCGGGCCGCGAGGTCCAGGCCGACGGGGGCGGCCAGCCGGGCCAGTTCGGGGCCGGTCACCCCCGCGGCCCGTAGCCGCCGCACTCGATCGGCGTGGGTACGCCTGCTGCCGAGCGCGCCGACGTACCCGGCTGCGGAGCGCAGGGCCGCGGCGAGCAGGGGTACGTCGAACTTCGCGTCGTGGGTGAGAACGCAGATGACGGTGGACGCGGTCACCGGCGTCGCGTCCAGGTATTCGTGCGGCCAGCGCACCACGATCTCGTCGGCTGCCGGGAACCGCGTGGTGGTGGCGAACGCCGGGCGGGCGTCGCAGAGGGTGACGTGATAGCCGAGGAAGTGTCCCATCCGGGTGAGTGCGGCGGCGAAATCGTCGGCCCCGAAGACCAGCATTCTGGGCGGCGCGGGGAACGAGTGGAGGAACACCGGCGTCTCCCGCCCGTCCCGTCCGGGAAACTCGAACTGCCCGGTACGGCCGGTGGCCCATCCGGCCCGCACCCGCGCGCACGCATCCTCGTCGAGTGGAAGATCGACGTGGTGGTCCGGGCCGCGGACCAGCGCATGCCGCGCCGGTCCGGCGGCGGTGAGGACAGTGGCCACGGTGACCGGCTCCCCGGCTCGCACCGCGTCCAGCAGCGCCGCGAGTACCCCGTACAGCGACCGATCGACCGGCTCGACGAGAACCTCCAGCGTCCCCCCGCAGGGCAGCGCCGGGGCGAACAGATCGTCGCCTGCCGGATCGAACCGGATCCGCTCGGGGACGCCGCTGTCGAGAACCGCCTGCGCCCGGGCACACACCTCGCTGTCGACGCACCCGCCCGAGATACTGCCCACCACCCGACCGTCCTCGGATACCGCCATCGCGGTTCCGGGCGCCCGCGGACCCGCGGCGGAGCTGTGCACGATGCGGGCCAGGACCGCGCGCCGGCTCGTGGCCGACCACCGGTGCGCCGCCTCCCACGGCCCCATCGCCGGCCCCGCCGCGTGGCACACGGAACCCGGCCGTACTGCCGTATCCACGGAATCGGCGTCGTAGGCCGGAACGGGGTGCCTCGCGTCTGCTGTCATACGCGGCGCTTACCCCGCGGACCCGCCGACATGCGTCACGCCCGCGGGTACTCCGCGCGGGCCCGGTGCCCGCCGTCGGCCGCTGCCCTCTGCGCGGCCGGTGCCGCCGCGCGCGAGGGAACGCCCGGGCATCGGGAGTGGCCGGGCCGTCGCGCGAGTTCGACGGTGAACGACCCGTTCCGAGTACGATGAGCAGGACGTGGTGTAGTCGATCGGCGCAAATCACCATGGGCCGGTAACACCGCCGATTCGGCGCGCCGCAGCAGAATCCCCGCCGATACGGGGTCGGCCGTGGTGAGCGGCCGGTCCGGATCGCCGATTTCGGCCGGACGGAGGTCCCGCCCCCCGGCGGACGTGGGAATGCAGGTGCCGCGAGTGGTGCGGCGGCGGCCGGCTACAGCCGGATGATCCGGCGGGCCAGGGCGGTGGTCACCGCCGCGGTACGGTCGGAGACGTCGAGTTTCTCGAAAATGCGGAGCAGATGGGTCTTCACCGTCGCCTCGGCGATATAGAGCCGGGCGGCGATCTCGGGATTGCTGTGCCCGCGGGCGACCAGTTCCAGCACATCACGTTCACGAGTGGACAGCTGCGCCGCCGCCGGCGCCGAGCGCGCCTCGAAGAGTTTCGGCGCCAGCGAGGGGGTCAGGACGGTCTCCCCGCGGGCGGCCGCGTGCACGGCGGCGATGAGGTCGGTGCGGGAGCTGCCCTCGAGCAGGTAACCGACCGGCCGGCCGCTATGCAGCGCAGGATATCGGCGGCCTCGTCGTAGGTGGTGAGGATGACGACGCGCGGCGCCGGCTCGTCTCCCCGGATACGGCGGGTGGTCTCGGCACCGTCGATTCCGCCCATCCGCAGATCCAGCAGCACCAGGTCGGGCCGCAGCGTCGCGACGAGGGCGAGCGCTTCCTCCCCCGAGCCGGCTCCACCGGCGGCCGGTCCGGGCGGGATCGAAACCGGGGCCGTCGTCGGCGATCTCGACGGTCAGCTGCGCGTCGCCGAAGTCCAGGGCGACGGCCACGGCGCGGGCCGACGGGGCGTGCTTGGCGATATCGGTCAGCGACTCCTGGACAGCGCGCAGTACGACGACCGCGGCACGGGTGGGCACCGCCGCTTCCATGCCCCGCACCGTGCAGTCGACCGCGCGCCGGTACCGCTCGGTGTGGGCTTCGGCCTCCCGGGTCACGGCGGCCACGAGTGAGTGGCGGGCCAGCACGGGCGGCGTACGGGCGGCGGGCAGGCTGCTGGGCGACGCGGGTGGCGTTCCCGGGGCCGCTCACGCCGGCCGCCTCCACGGCCACGGCGAGGGGGTGCACCGGATCCGCGATATCACCGCGGATGCTCCAGTGGTCACCGTCACCGCGATCCGCCCGCCCGCGCACGTTTCGCCGCCCGGTCGTGGGTATGTCCGGCAGGACGGTGCCGCAGTGCGGCGCACCGGTCCGCCAGTTCTCGTCGTGTGCTCCAGGAGGGCCTGTGTCTTCGTTCCTCTCGTTCCTTTCGCTGATGCTCGTGCTGCCGGGCCTCGCGGCCGCCGCCGCGTATGTGGCGGTGGCGGTGAGCATGTGGCTCGAAAGCCGCCAGGGGGACGACGACCCCGCGGCCGCGCCGCGACGTGCCCCCGGTGGAATCCGACGAATCGCCGGTTAGCGGAACCCGCCGCGGGGTGGCCGCGCACCGCTTCCGGCGCCGATTAATCGGTGGCATGCTCCGGTCGCACTCGGTTACGGTTTCCCCGGTCGCGACGAGGTGACCGGAGGAGGTAAAAGCGTTGTCCACCAAGCTGAATCAGCTCATTGCCATCGAGAAGGGCGCGAAGTCGCAGGCGAACGCGGATGTGACCGCCGCCTATCAGCGAGTGGGCAAAGCCGATCTGCTGGCCGGTATCTCCCGCACCTACCGTCCGCTCGACGATCTGGGCGAGGAGCTGCCCGCGGAGTCCAAGCGGGTGCAGGTGCGAGCGCGCGACGTGATCGCCGATATGAAGAGCACTCTCACCCGGTTGTTCGATGTGACCGCCACGAAGGATACGGCGAACTGCTCGGCGAAGGCCGACGTGACCGTCGACGGTGTCACCGTCGCCCGCGATCTTCCGGTCACCTACCTGCTGTTCCTGGAGAAGCAGCTCAGCGAACTGAAGAAGTTCGTGGCCAAGCTGCCCACCCTGGATCCGGCGGAGTCGTGGTCGTTCGACGAGGTCAGCGATTGCTACGCCACCCAGCCGTCACAGACGGTGCGGACCAAGAAGGTGCCGCGCAACCATGTGCTGGCCCCCGCCACCGACAAGCACCCGGCGCAGGTGGAGGTGTACCACGAGGATGTGGTGGTCGGCCGGTGGACCACCACAAAGTTCTCCGGCGCGCTGCCGGCGAAGGAGGTCGGCGATATCGAGGAGCGGCTGGGCAAGTTGCTGGACGCGGTGCGCGTCGCCCGGGAGACGGCGAACGCGACGCCGGTGACCGATGTCGAGCCCGGCCGCGCCATCCTCGGCTACCTGTTCGGTTAGCCGAGCACACAGACTCCCCCTCCGGGGGGATGGAGCGCAATCTGAAACTGAAGTTCACGTTCACACCGCGCGGGCGCTGCCAGGGTCCGTCGAAAAGTTCAGCCTCTCGCTCCAAGCTCAACAATTCCATCGATCGCTCGACGGGCGGGTGTGCTGCGACTCACCCCCGAGATCCGGGTTCGATTCCCGGTGGCGGCTCTCCCTGCCGCTGTGGCGTAAAGGAAACGCGCGGGGTTACTCAGGATGAACCACACCCGCGTATTCGGCGATCACAGGTGGGACGAACGATAGCTCATCCGGTAGAGCATCGGACTCTCATTCCGACGGTAGTGGGTTCGAATCCCACTCGTTTATCAGGAGGGGCCGGGAAGGGTATTCCCGGCCCCTCCGCCTGTCCGGCGGTTCCGCGCAACCGGTACCGATGTGCCGATCCCACCTATTCGCCGACGATCGTCTGATCGGATCGACCGAACATCTCAGACGAAAGGGCGCGTGATGGGACATATCCGGATTCTGGGGGCGGGCGAATGCGGGCTCCCGTTGGCGCATCGGTTGTTACGTGCGGGGCGTCCGGTCACCCTGGTCGCCGCCCGGGAAGCCGCCGCCGTGCTCAACGGCACGGTGACCAGCACCCAGGTCAAATTCCCGGCGACACTGGACTTGGAAAGCACTGCCGGACTGGGGCATTGGCGTGCCACAGCGCCCGAGATACGGGGTATCCGGCTGGCCGCGGTGATGGACGGACAGCGGATGCTGGGCTGGACCGGCCGATTCGCCCGGCCGGCGCAGAGCGTCGATCAGCGCACCGTGTTCGCGCGCTGGCTCACCGACTACACCGATGCCGGCGGGGCGCTGGAGATCGGCGATCCGCCGGTGGCCGAAATCGACCGCCGAGCGGCCGAATACGATCTGACCGTCGTCACCCGCGCGTCCGGTGAACTGGCCGCGTGCTTCCCCGCCGATCCCGGCTGGCCGGCCGCCGACCGCCCCGCCCGGCAACTCGCCGTGCTCTACCTCGAGGGTGTGGCACCGGACCCCGACGACCTCGGGACCTACGTATCACTTCCTGGACTGGGAGAAGTGATCTCCTATCCCGGTCTCACCGGCGCCCCGGGCGCGGAGCGCCGGTGTGAGATGTTGCTGATCGAGGCCCGCCCCGGCGGCCCGCTCGATGTCTTCGACCCGCAGGATCCACCGGCCGAGCAGTTGCGCCGGGCCCTTCGCCTGCTCGAGACCTATCTACCCGCCGACCTCGCGGATCGCTACCGCGCGGCCGAATTGACCGATGCCCGCGCGGCGCTGACAGGCGCGGTGAAACCGGCGGTACGGCTGCCGGTGGGCACACTTCCCTCCGGCCGGCCGGTACTCGGGGGCGGGGATGTGGTGTGCCGGATGGATCCCGGTGGCGCTCAGGGCGCCAACAACGCCGCCCACTGCGCGCAGGCCTACGCCGCCGCGATCCTGGCGCGTCCGGACGGGCCGTTCGACCGGTCGTGGATGGAGTCGGCCGCGACGCCCTGGCTCACCGGCACCGCGCATCACGCCGCGCGGTGGACCGCGGCGGTGCTGGATCCGCCGGCCGAGATGCAGCAGTTCATGCTGGCCGCGCAGCATGATCCGGCGCTGGCGAACGCCTTTGCCGATACCTTCGCCCGGCCGGCCGATATGGTGCACTTCACCGCCACCCGGAACGCGGGCACCACACCGCTGGGGTGATCACGCCGGCGCCCATGTCCCCCGCTCGGATCCGCCCGAGGCGGACTACGGTCTCAGGGCAGGCCCTGCGGTGGGCACGGGGGGAATTCCACCGGGAGATCGGCCAGGGCCCGGTGGAACGGCCCGGGCCGCCGCGTGAGCTCGTCCGCCGGGACGCCCAGCCGCAGATCGGGAAGGGCGTCCAGCAGTTGATCGATGGCGCCCTGAGCGATCAGGTATGCCGCGGATCTGGCCGGGCAGGAATGCGGGCCCGCGCCCCAGGCCAGGTGGGAGCGGTTGCCGGTATGGTCGCCGGTGCTGATCGCGGGGTCGTTGTTGCATCCGGCCAGGCTGATCACCACGGGCTGGTGCGCGGGCAGCCAGACGTCGTCGATCAGGATCGGCTGCCGGGGGTAGGTGACACTGAAATTGGCCATCGGTGGATCCTCGAACAACACTTCGTCCAGCGCGTCCCGGGTCGACAGCGCGCCGCCGAGAAGACTGCCGGCGAACCGGTCGTCGGTGAGGATCAGCAGCATGGTGTTGATGATGAGGTTCTGCAGCGGCTCGATCCCGGCGCCGTAGAGGACGACGATCTGATGGATGAGTTCGGCTTCGTCGAGATCGGCGGGGTGGGCGAGCACCCGCGAGGTGATGTCGTCACCGGGCGCGGCCCGTTTCAACTCCACCAGTTCGAGCACCGCGGCACTGAGCATCTGGTTACCGCGTTCGGCGTCCACACCGTCGAACACCGTCTGCGTGGCTTCCGCGACCTTCCGGCCGATTTCGGGAGGGCACCCCAGCATCGCGTTGATCGCCTCGAACGCCAGCGGGAACGCGTACTGGGTGACGAGGTCGGCGACCCCGGTCTCGCAGAAGGCATTGATCAACGGAACGGCGATCCGCCCGATGGCACCGTGCAACGCGTGCAGATCGACGCCGTCGATACCGGCGGTGTTGACCCCGCGGTAGCGAACGTGCTCGGCACCCGCGCTGCGGATCGCGCTCGGCCGCCACTCCAGCACGGGCAGCACCGGGCAATCGGCGGGAATATCGCGCTGCCAGGCACGCGGGTCGGCGGGGAATCGTTCGGGGTCGTTGAGAATGCGCAGCGCGGCGCGATAACCGACCACCAGTGTGGCGGGCACGCCGGGCGAAAGTTCCACGGGAACCAGCGAACCGTACCGGTCGCGCATCCGCCGGTAGGCGGCGTGCGGGTCGGCCGCGAATTCGGCGGAGTGCAGCGGTACGCGGGGCTCGTCGCGACCGGCGGGCGAAGAATGATGGCCGGTGAGGGCCGAGGGTGTGGGCAAAGTGGATGACTCCAGCGACAGGACGGTGCTCATCGGTGCGGGACTGTGCCCGCGACCGCAGGGGCTGTCGCACGATCACGGGCGGTCCAAGGATCGCTCAGTAGGTAGATCGACGACATCGGTAGGTAGGCGGGAGTTCCGGGTCGGCGGCCGCATCGGCGGGCCCGGGCTCACCCGGCGCCCAGGAGCGTATCGCGCTGGTCGTCGATGACGGATCGGATCGCGGCGACCACCGCGGCGACCTCCGGCCGACGCAGGGTCTCGGTACGAGCCACCAGCCAGTATCCGAGGGTCACGGCCACCGAATCGGCCAGGACGCGCACCAGATCCGGATGGCGATCGGCCATGAAACAGGGCAGCAGGCCCAGCCCGGCGGACGCGCGGGTGGCCTCCACGTGCACGAAGACATTGGTGGAGGTGACCGATTCGCGCATCGTCGGGACATATCCGGAGGCCAGGTCCAGATCGTCGACCTGGAGCATGGAATCGATGAAATACACCAGCGGATACCGGCCGAGATCATCGATCGTGGCCGGGGCGCCGTGTTCACGCAGGTATGCGCGCGACCCGTAGAGCCCGAGGCGGTAGTCGGCCAGATGCGTCGCCGTGGCACGGCGCACCTGCGGTTCGCCGACGACGATCTCCAGGTCGAGCCCGGAGCGCTGTTGTGACGCCCGCCGGGTGGTCGCCACGAGCTCGACCGCGATCTCGGGATGCCGCCGGCGCACCGCCGCTGCGGCGGGGGCGGCGATATAGGCGCTGAAACCGTCGGTCGCCGACAGCCGGACCACACCCGCCAGCACCCGGTTCCCGCCCGCGTCCGCCGCGAGGGATTTCACCGCCGACTCCACCGCCTCGGCCGCGGCCAGGGCTTCGCGGCCGAGGTCGGTCAGTTCCCAGCCGCCGGTCACCCGGGTGAGCACCCGCCCGCCGAGCGTCTGCTCCAGTGCGGCGATCCGCCGGGAAATGGTGGTGTGGTTGAGGCCGAGTTGCTCGGCCGCGGTCACGAATCGTCCCGAACGACCGACGGCCAGCAGTACGAGAAGGTCGTCCGCGCTCGGGCGACCCGGGAAGGCCGTGCTCATATCTGCATTTTCGCACATCCGTACTGCAGTAATGGTCATTGCGGCGCCCTCGGTCTGCACCAATACTCGATGCAGCCGAGCAATGTGGGGTCCATCACATCACAAAGGTGTTGTGGCCCCGGGCACAAAAGGAGAAGTGCGATGAGGGAGCACAACGCCGGACCCGACCCGGCGGTATCGAACGATGCCGGGCCCCGGGGAACGGCCGCCGGTCTGCGGCGTGTGGTGGCCGCGTCGATGGCGGGCACAGTCGTGGAGTGGTACGAATTCTTTCTCTACGGCACCGCCGCGACGCTGGTGTTCAGCAAGGTGTTCTTCGCGCAGGGCACCAGCGACCTGGACGCGATACTCGCCGCGTTCGTCACCTACGCGGTCGGTTTCGCGGCCCGCCCGCTGGGCGGCGTGGTCTTCGGGCACTACGGCGACAAATACGGTCGCAAGAAACTGCTCCAGTTCAGTCTCGTCCTGGTCGGCGCCGCCACCTTCCTGATGGGCTGCCTGCCGACCTTCGGCCAGATCGGTTACTGGGCCCCGGCCCTGCTGGTGGCGCTGCGCTTCATCCAGGGTTTCGCGGTCGGCGGCGAATGGGGCGGCGCGGTGCTCCTGGTCGCCGAACACAGCCCGAGTCGCAGCCGCGGCTTCTGGGCGAGCTGGCCGCAGGCCGGCGTACCCGCGGGCAATCTTCTGGCCACGGTCGTCCTGCTGGTGCTGACCACGACGCTGTCCGACGAGTCGTTCCTCGGCTGGGGCTGGCGGGTCGCGTTCTGGCTGTCGGCGGTGGTGGTGCTGGTGGGGTACTACATCCGCACGAAGATCACCGACGCGCCCATCTTCGTCGCCGCGCAACAGGAGGCCGAGGAGATCAAGGCGACCTCGCTGAGCGTCGTCGAGGTGCTGCGCCGCTACCCGCGCGGCGTGCTCACCGCGATGGGACTGCGGTTCGGCGAGAACATCATGTACTACCTGGTCGTCACCTTCACCATCACCTATCTGAAGGTCGAGGTGCACGCGGACACCTCGGTGATCCTGTGGTGGCTGCTCGCCGCGCACGCCGTGCACTTCGTGGCCGTTCCGCTGGTGGGCAGCCTGTCCGACCGCATCGGCCGCCGGCCCGTCTACCTGATCGGTACATTGACCGCGGCCACCTGGGGCTTCTTCGCCTTCCCGATGATGGACAGCGGTAACAACCTGGTCATCGTGTCCGCCATCGTCATCGGACTGGTCTTCCACGCCTTCATGTACGCCGGGCAGCCCGCCATCATGGCCGAGATGTTCCCCACCCGCATGCGCTATTCCGGTGTTTCGCTGGGTTATCAGGTGACCTCCATCGTGGCCGGATCGCTCGCGCCGATCATCGCGGTCCGGCTGCTCGATACCTACGGGTCCGCGGTACCGATCGCGTGGTATCTGGCGGGCGCGGCGGCAGTCAGCACGGTCGCCGTCCTGGTCGCGCGCGAGACGAAGGGGCTCGACCTGCAGAGCGTCGATCGCGCCGACGCCGCGAGCCTGGCGCCGCGCGCCGCCGAGGTGACCGCGCGATGAGCGATCTGGCGGGGCGCAGCGCTCTGGTCACCGGCGGCGCCAGCGGTATCGGCGCGGCGTGCGCCCGTGCGCTCGCGGCGCGCGGCGCCGCGGTGACGGTGGCCGATATCGACACCGCCGGGGCCGCGGCGGTGGCCGGAGAACTCGGCGGCGAGTCGTGGGCGGTGGATCTGCTCGACGTCGCGGCGCTGGAGGAACTGGAGCTGCGCACCGACATCCTGGTGAACAACGCCGGGGTACAGCACATCTCCGCCATCGAGGAGTTCGCGCCGCAGCGGTTCCGCGACCTGCTGACGCTGATGGTCGAGGCTCCCTTCCTGCTGGTGCGCGCGGCCCTGCCGCATATGTACCGGCAGGGCTGGGGGCGGATTGTCAATATCTCCTCGGTGCACGGCCTGCGCGCCTCCCCCTACAAGGTCGCTTATGTGACGGCGAAGCACGGGCTGGAGGGGTTGTCGAAAGTGACCGCGCTGGAGGGCGGCCCCCACGGTGTGACCAGCAACTGCGTCAACCCCGGCTATGTGCGTACCCCCCTGGTCGACGAACAGATCGCGGACCAGGCCGCGGCGCACGGTGTTCCCGAACAGGAAGTGCTGGAGAAGGTTCTGCTCACCGAGAGCGCGATCAAACGTCTCGTCGAACCGGACGAGGTCGCCGCGCTGGTGAGCTGGCTCGCCGCCCCCGAAGCCGGGATGGTCACCGGTGCGGCGTACACGATGGACGGCGGCTGGAGCGCGCGATGAGGGCGCGCTCCGGCCGGCCGGCCCGGCAGGAGGAATCCAGGATGCGACCACTGTGGGTGCCGACCGAACAGGACCTCGCCGAGGCCACCCTCACCGACTTCGCGCGCTTCGTCACGGAGCGCACGGGTGCGAACACCAGCGATTATCACGCCCTGTGGCGGTGGTCGGTCGAGGACATCGAGGGGTTCTGGCACATGCTCTGGGACTACTTCGCGCTCGGCGACATCGCGGGCGAGGTGCTGGCGGACCCGCGGATGCCGGGCGCGTGGTGGTTCCCCGGAACCCGGCTCAACTATGTCGACCAGGTGATCCGCCGGGCGCGCGCCGACCGGCCCGCGATCAGAGCGGTCGGTGAGGACGCCCCGGTCCGGGACATCTCCTGGGCCGAACTGCTCGACCACACCGCCGCTCTCGCCCGGACGCTGCGCGCGCTGGGTGTCCGGGCCGGCGATCGAGTGGCCGGGTATCTGCCGAACATCCCGGAAACGATCGTCGCGTTCCTGGCCACGGCGAGTATCGGCGCGGTGTGGAGCGCCTGCGGACAGGACTACTCCCCGAAGGCCGCGCTGGACCGGCTCGGGCAACTCGAGCCCACCGTCCTGATCACCGCCGACGGCTATCGATTCGGCGGCCGGGCACACGACAAACGCGCCGATATCGCCGCGTTGCGCGCGGGTCTGCATTCGGTGCGCGACACGATAGTGGTGGCTCGTCTCGGACCGGCGATGGCGGATACGCTCTCCTGGGACGACGCGATCGGCGGCGCCGAATCCGCGCCGCGGGAGATCACCACGGTGCCCGTGGATTTCGATCACCCGCTGTGGATCGTCTTCTCGTCCGGTACGACCGGCCCGCCCAAGGGCATCGTGCACGGCCACGGGGGCGTACTGCTCGAACATCTCAAAGCCGTGGCACTGCAATCCGATATCGGCCCCGGCGATACGTTCTTCTGGTACACCAGCCCGAGCTGGATGATGTGGAATTTCCAGGTCGCGGGCCTGCTGACCGGGGCGACCGTGGTCACGTACGAGGGAAGTCCCACCGCTCCGGCTCCGGACGCGCTGTGGCGGATCGCCGCCGACGTCGGCGCCACCGTCCTGGGCATCAGCCCCGGCTACGCACTGGCCTGCATCAAGGCGGGCTCGGTGCCGCGGGTCGACCACGATCTGTCGGCACTGCGCACTGTCGGCGTGACCGGCTCCGCGCTACCGGCCTCGTCGGCCCGCTGGCTGAGCGAGCACGCCGGCGAACACGTCCGGGTCTCCTCGATCAGTGGCGGCACCGATGTGGTCTCGGCGTTCCTGGGCGGCGCACGCACCGTGCCGGTATGGCCGGGCGAACTGTCGGCGCCCTATCTGGGTGTCGCGCTGGAGGCCTACGGTCCGGCCGGGCGACCGGTGCGCGGCGAGGTGGGCGAACTCGTGATCACCGCGCCGATGCCGTCGATGCCGGTGCGCTTCTGGCGCGACCCGGACGGTAAGCGGTACCGGGACGCGTATTTCGATACCTTCCCCGGTGTCTGGCGGCACGGCGACTGGATCACCGTCACCGAACGTCACAGCGTCGTCGTGCACGGCCGTTCCGATTCCACCCTCAACCGGCACGGAATCCGGATGGGTAGCGCCGATATCTACCAGGCGGTCGAACGGCTACCGGATATCGCCGAGGCGCTGGTGGTCGGCGTGGAACAACCCGACGGCGGCTATTGGATGCCGTTGTTCGTGGTGCCGACCCCCGGCGCCGAGCTCACCGACGAACTCGAGGCGCGCATCGCCGCCACCATCCGCACGGAGGTCTCGCCTCGGCACGTGCCCGACGAGATCATTCTCGCTCCCGGCATCCCGCACACCCGCACCGGCAAGAAACTGGAGGTGCCGATCAAGAAACTGTTCCAGGGCGCCGACCCGGCCGACGTGGTGGATCGCAATGCGGTGGACCGCCCGGATCTGCTCGACTGGTACCACACGATCAGGCCGGGCGGCCGCGAGCCGCACTGATCTGCCGGTTTCCTCCTTCATTCCCCGGGTAAGGCGGGCGCAGGGGGCCTGACGAGGACAGGAGACAGCCGTGAGCAAGAAATCCTTCCGCACAGGCGACGAAGTCGAATGGAACAGTCACGGCAGCACCACCGAAGGCGAGGTGGAAGAGGTCATCACCGGCGACACCGAGGCGGCCGGCCGAACGGTCCGCGCATCCGACGAGGATCCGCAGTACCGGGTGCGCAGCGCGAAGAGCGGCCGCGATGCCGTCCACAAGCCCGGCGCGCTGCGCCCGCGGGGCGACTGATACCCGGAGGTGGCGGTCGTGTCGGACGACAACAAGACAACTCGCGCGCGGTTCGGCGACACCGTCAATATGACGGCGGCGGAACTCCGGCGGTGGCTCGACACCGACGAATCGAAATCGGTCGGGCAGAAACCGGCGGGCGGCGGCGAATCGACTGGCCATTCCAGTGGGCGCCGCATCGTCGAACTACTCGAGAAGAAGACGAAGGACCTCACCGACGACGACTACGCCCATATGCGCAAGGTCGTCGGGTATGCCCACCGTCACCTGGAGCAACGCCCCACCGGCGATATCGCGAACAGCAGATGGCGGTATTCGCTCATGAATTGGGGCCACGATCCGGAGAAGGCCACCCGATAGGACCGGTGCGAGCCGTCGCGGTGGAGGCGTGGGTACGCCTCACCGCGCCGCGCTCGCGCCGTCCCGGCGGTGGTCAGTTCGATGCGCCGTCCTGTTTGATCGCCGAGACCTCGAACTCCAGCACGACCTTGTCGGCGACCAGCACACCACCGGTTTCCAGTGCCGCGTTCCAGGTGATGCCGAAATCCTTGCGGTTGATGGTGGCCGAGCCCTCGAAGCCGACCCGGACATTGCCGAACGGGTCGGTGGCCTGGCCTTCGAAGGTGAAGGGGATGGTTACCGACCGGGTGACGCCCTTGATGGTGAGGTCACCGGTCACGTCGAACTCCTCCGGACCGGTCGGCGTGATCGCCGTGGAGCGGAAGGTGATTTCGGGGTATTCGTCCAGGCCCAGGAAGTCGAGTCCGCGCAGATGCTTGTCGCGGTCGGCATTGCGGGTATCGATACTGGCCACCTGGATCGTGACCTCGCCCGACGAGTTGGCCGGATTCTCGCTGTCGAAGTACGCGCTGCCGGTGAACTCGTTGAACGCACCGCGCACCTTGGTCACCATCGCGTGCCTGGTGACGAAGCCGACCCGGGTGTGGGTCGGGTCCAGTACGTAGGTGCCGCTCAGCTCGTTCACGTTCGTCGCGGTCGTCATCCTGTGCCTCCGAGTCCTTGTTGTTGATGTGTCATATAAAGACTGCTCCGTGATTGGTGATATGTCAACTACTGGGTTACGCTCGAGATATGACCGAGACGCGATGGCTCGACGAGCGCGAGCGCCGGGCCTGGCGGGGCTACCTGACGATGCATGCCAGATTGGTCGCTCACCTGCACCGGCAGCTCCAGCAGGATTCGGGCCTGTCCTTGGCCGATTTCGACGTCCTGGTCCAGCTCACCGACCGTCCCGAACCACGGATGCGGGTGGGCGAGCTGGGACAGGCCCTGCAATGGGAGAAGAGCCGGCTGTCCCACCACCTGGGCCGGATGCAGCGGCGCGGGCTGGTACTGCGCGAGGATTGCCCCGACGACGCCCGCGGCGCTTACATCGTGCTCACCGAACAGGGCCGCGCCGCGATCGAACAGGCCGCGCCGCGGCATGTCGACACCGTGCGCGAACTGGTCTTCGACGCACTCACCGAGAACCAGGTCGAAGCGCTGGCCTCGATCGCCGGCCGGATCCTCGAACAACTCGACGACACGGACCCGAACCGGTGATCCGTTCGACAGCTCGCGCCGCCGTGTAGGCAGGCTCCGAACCCCTCGCCGTGACGTCGTTCGGCGAGCACACTGCCCGGCCACCGGAATACCCCGCGCCACCCCCGAGAAGCGTCGCCGTCCGGGAGCTGGGACGACTCACCGGCGATGGCGCATAACCTCGGCCGGAGTCCGGCCGTACCAGCGGTGATAGGCGGCAGCGAAGCGTCCGGGGTGGGCGAAGCCCCACGCACGGGCGATGGCGGCGACGGTCTGCCCGTCGCCGGGGACCGCCGCGCGGAGTTGTTCGTGCGCACCCGCCAGTCGTAGCCGCTGCAGGTAACGCAGCGGAGTGGTACCGAGGTGGCGACGGAAGGCCGATTGCAGGGCGCGCGGGGTGACGAAAGCCGCCGCCGCCACCTCGGCGACCGTGACGTCCTCGCGCACATGCGATTCCAGGTAGGCGACAGCACGGCGCACCGTATCGGGGTGAGCGTCACGGCGATCGACCGCACTCGGTCCGGTGACCGCGGTGGTGGGCACCGTCGCCAGCACGGTCGCGGCCAGATAGTCGGTGGCGGTGGCGATCAGCAGCGGATTGCCCGCCACGGCGGGGTCGGCGGCCAGGTTCTTCAGATGCGTGACCGCGTCGGCGAGCCGCCGGGCGGCAGCCGGAGTACGCGGCCCGGGCGCGGTGACCCGTACCGGAGCCCCGTCTCCGCCGAGGGCCAAACGGTCCAGCAGCGCGGAATCGAACAGCGTGAGGTCGTAGCGGCCGGCGCGGACGGTCCCCGACGCCGAGAACCCGCTCCCACCGAGCACTCCCATCCGGCCGGGCGTGAGATCTCCGGTTCGGCCGGGGGGACCGCTGTATTCGATCCCCCCGGCGTGCACACTCGCCAAGCACAGGGTGCGCGACGGCTCGATGGCGTACGACAGGTCGAATCCGAGAGCGATCCGGTCCAGCGTGACGGAGCCGAGTACGTCGCGGCGCAGGCCCACCGAAGTCTGCCGGGGCGCGGTGTGGCCGATCAGCACCCCGGGGTACGCGGTACGGAGAAATGCCTCGATCTCACCGAGGTTGTCGCTGTGGAACACCGGATAGCGCACCGCCTCGGTTCTTCGGCGCCCTCACCCGCCGGCGGGCCGGAAGCGACCGGCATGCGATACCGGCGAGTGGGCGCGGGTAACAAATTCGGACAACTGCATATGCGGATTCGGTCCGCGACAGGTCGTCCGGTGCCGACGCTCGCTCGCGCACCGCCGGATACCGGATGCCTTGGGGCCCGCAGCGCGAAACCGCCGGTGGATCGACCTTCCCGTGGACCACAGCGGGTCAGGCGGCCCGCCGGTATCGAGAAATGGGGACGCCGTCCATGACCTCGGTCCACCAGCTCTGCAGTGGGCTGGGGTCGGGCCATTGCACATCGACGGCGTGCTGGGTCGGCGACGATTCGCCGGTGGTCGCGGAAGCGGCGGCAGTAGCGGTCATGGCAATATTCCTGGCTGGCATGCGGGTGACTTCTCGATAGCGGGCGGCCGGGCCCGGCACGGTGGCCGGGCCCGGCCGCCGAGGGGACGGAAGAACTCAGAGCGTCGGCCGGGCCGTCTCGCGCACCGGCACGACCGCCGCGGCGGGACCGTCAGGTGGTGATGGCCTGGCGTTCGCTGTCGTGGCGCGCGACGTCGATCTTGCGCGGTTTGGCTTTCTCGGAGACCGGGATCACCAACCGGAGTACGCCGTCGCGGTAGTCGGCCCGGATGGCCTCGGTATCGAGGTTCTCGCCGAGGAACAGCTGCCGGCTGAATACCCCGCGGGTGCGTTCGGCCGCGATCATCGACCGGTTCGAGTTCAGCTCCGGCCGTGACGCGCGCACGGTCACCACATTGCGTTCGACATCCAGGTCCAGCGAATCCGGGTCGATCCCGGGTAGGTCCAGTTCCACGACGAACTCGTCGCCTGCACGCCAGGCGTCCATCGGCATCACCGCCGGGCGCGCGGGCGTGCCGAACACCTGCTGGGTCAAGCGGTCCAGGTCGCGAAAGGGATCGGTGCGCATCAGCATGGTCGCCACCTCCGGTTCACTCCATTCAATGCAGGAAGAAGCTGAGATTATCTGTGTCTTCTGACAGAGATAATTTTTAGCACTCTCCACAATGGAGTGCAAGCGGTGTGGGTAGAAAATATGACGCATCGAACACGCGGGACCGTCCTGCCCGACCGGACCCGTTCGGCGATCTTCATCGGCCACGGCCACTTCGACCACGCCGCCGACGCGGGGCGCGTCGCCCAGGCCTCCGGCGCGGTCGTGCACGGCACCGCCGAGCACTGCGCGAATATCGCCGCACAGGTCACCGGCCCGGCGTTCCCGACCGTCGCACACGGTGACGCGGGCACCCCGATCGGCACCCGGGAAGACTGCACCGTGGGCGAGGTCGAGGTGACCGTAGTGCGCCACCTGCCTTCCGCGCGCACCCCACCCGACCCCGTCGACGGATCACCCCGCTTCTTTCCCCGCCCGGAACCGGGCATCGTGTTCACCCACCCACCGGCGCTGAGCGGCCTGCTACAGAATTGGCCGCGCCTGCGCGATCCCGAAGGCGGGGTCCTGCTGTACCAGTTCCGGGTGCCGGGCCTGCGCCTGGTGTGGCACGACTCCACCGGGCCCCTCACCGAACGTGCCCCGCAGGTGTTCGACACGCTCGCCGCGCTACCGGCCACCGATATACAGATCGGCGCGGTACAGGGCTACAACCAGATCAGTAACGGCCTGCGCGATCCGCGCACCTATATCGAAGCGCTGAGGCCGGGGCTGTTCGTCCCGAGCCACCACGACAACTGGCTCCCCGGGCTCACCGCGAGCGCGGCGACCTACGACGCCCCGCTGCGCGCGGAACTGGAACGGATCGCGGCGCCACGGCGACCGGAGCTGCGCGCCCTACACGACCCGGAGGACCACCTGCGCCCGCAGCGGCTCACCTTCGCGCTGTGAGCGCGTCCACGCCACCGGCCGGGGACGGCCCCGACCACACGCGAGCAGCCCGACCGGCACCACCCGCGCGGGGCCAGGGGGTGCGGTACCCCCGGAAGGTCACGGACACCCGAGTCCGGAATCCGAGCCGCTCGTAGAGGTCGATCGCACCCGTATTCCCTTCGGCGACATGCAGGAAAGGCCGTTCGCCGCGGCCCTCGATACGGGCGACGAGTGCACGCACCAGGTGCGCCGCGTAGCCCTTCCCGCGCGCCTCGGGGGCGGTGCAGACCGCGCTGATCTCGGTCCACCCCGGCGGCCGGAGCCGTTCACCGGCCATGGCCACCAACCGGCCGTTGTCGCGGATACCGAGGTAGGTGCCGAGTTCCCGGGTGCGCGGCCGGAACGGGCCGGGCCGGGTGCGTTCGACGAGGTCGAGCATTTCGGGCACGCTGTCCGCGCCCAGCTCGACCGTGTCGTGATCGAGCGGCGGCGCGGGCAGGCCGGCGCCGGAAAGGATCATCTGCCGGCCCGCGAGTGTGAAGACCTCGGCCCAGTCCGCCGGCGGCGGCGCCGGACAGCTGAACAGGTCGGCGAGTTCGCCCGGACCGAGCAGTTGTGCGAGATCACTCCAATCCCGCGGATCCGGGTCCCTGCCGACCGCGGCGAAGGTCGCGACTTCGGGCAGGTAGGTGACGGCTCGCCCGGCCCGGCGGGCCAGATCCGCATGGTGTCCGCGCAGCGATCCGCCCACCGGGTCGTCCAGCTCGGCGGTGTCCGGGGCCACCGCGGTACCGCATATCTCGTCGTTCGCCACCTGCCGAGTATGCCGGGACCGCTCACCACGACCGCGGGGGCCCGGACACGCAGAGAGCCGTGACACCCGGATCGGCGCCCGGAGGGGGCTAGCGTGGGATCGCGTGCCGGCGGGCACAGCGGAACGCCCTTCGACGGGAGGTAGCGGTGTCTGTGGTGGTTCGGGGGATCGGATGGATCGCGCTGTACGTGGCGGTGGCGGTGGTGCCGCTGGTATTCGCCGTGATCGGACCGGTCTCGGGCGGCCGGGGATTCTGGGTGGAGTTCTCGGTGGCGCTGGGCTTCGTGGGAATGTCGATGCTCGGCGCCCAATTCGCGTTGGTCGCCCGTTTCCGGGCGGTCGCGGCACCGTTCGGCGAGGACGCGCTGGTGCAGTTCCACCGGCAGGTCTCCTATGTGGCACTGGCGTTCGTTCTCGCCCACCCGATACTGCTCCAGATCGGTGGGGTCGACATCGTGGCACTGCTGAACCTCGCCGAGGCGCCGTGGCGGGCCCGCTGCGCGGTGGCTTCCACGGTGCTGCTGCTGATCGTGGTGGTGACCTCGGCGTGGCGGCGGCGGCTGCGGATCCGCTACGAGGTGTGGCAACTGGCGCACGGCGTGCTCTCGGTGGCGGTGGTGGGCCTGGCGTTGGGGCATATGCTGCTGGTCGGCTATTACCTCGACGCCACCTGGAAGGTGTGGTTGTGGACGGTGATGACCCTCGCGCTGATCGGGCTGCTGGTGTGGGTGCGCGTCGTCGCGCCGGTCCGGCGGCTGCGGCGGCCGTGGCAGGTCGAGCAGAACCTCGCCGAACGGGGTGACGCCAGGACGCTGACGCTGGCCCCGGCCGGACACGACGGCCTGCGGTTCCGGCCGGGACAGTTCGGGTGGCTGACCGTCGGCCGATCCCCCTTCGCCGTCACGGCGCATCCCTTCTCGTTCTCCTCCAGCGCCGAAGACCCCGGCCGCGTCCGGATCACCATCAAAGCGCTCGGCGATTTCACCTCCACCGTCGGCGACATCACGCCGGGCACTCGCGCCTTCCTCGACGGCCCCCACGGCGTGTTCACCCCCGACCGTCACGAGGGCCCGGGATTCGTCCTGATCGCGGGGGGTATCGGTATCACCCCCATGGTCTCGATCCTGCGCACCATGGCCGACCGCGGCGACCGCCGCCCGTTCCTGCTGTTCTACGCGGTCCGGACCATGGACGAACGAACCTTCGACAGCGAGATCGAGATGTTGGCCGGGCGCCTGGATCTCACCGTGGTGCCGGTGCCACAGGACCCGCCACCGGAGTGGGACGGCGAGCGCGGGTTCGTCGACCGCGCACTGCTCCGGCGTCACCTGCCCGACCGGTACAGGCACAGGCAGTATTTCGTCTGCGGACCCGCACCCATGGTCACCGCTACCGAGGACGCACTCACCGCCCTGGGTGTACCGGCCGATCGACTCCACACCGAGCGCTTCACCTTCGTCTGATCCGGAGACCGACTGTGCGACATACCTACACGACCCGTGCCGTATGGGCGATCACCCTCGTCCTGCTCGCCGCCTGCGTCTGGTTCGCGCTCGCGCTCGCCTGAGTCCGCACCGGCCGACCGAAGCTGTTGTCCCGGTACGGATAGCGCGATAACCTCAATCGAGTTAGCGGAGGCTAACCTCTGATCGAGCAGGCGGACGGGGTCGGGTATGGATATCAACAGGCGCCGACTGTTCCGGGCGGGCCTCGGTCTCGGTGCGATCGTGGCGGTCGCCGCATGCGGAAGTGGCTCTCCCGGTTCGGGCGAGAGCGCCGGTGGTCCGCCCAGACGGGGCGGAACGCTACGCGTCGGCGCGCTCGGCACATCGTCCAAGATCGAGCGCGACCCCCATGCCACCTTGAGCAACGACAGCGATTTCCTGATCATGTCGCTGCTCTACGATCCGCTGACCGTGCCCGGCGCCGACCCCAATGTGGTGCCACGGCTCGCGGCTCGGTGGGACGCGGACACCGAGCAGCGGACCTGGACCTTCACCCTCGCCGAAGGCGCGCGTTTCCATGACGGACGGCCGGTCACCTCGGCCGATGTGGTGTGGTCGCTGCGCCGATTGCGCGAGATCGCCGGGGAGACCAAGGTTCCGGTGTCCTCGGTGGCCGATATCCGACCCGCGGGTCCGAATGCGGTGGTGCTGACCTGCGCGGCGCCGAACAGCCAACTGCCGCTGCTGCTGCGGATGATGACCTTCGTGGCGCCCGCGGGCACCACCGATTTCACCAGAGGCGTGGGCAGCGGGCCGTTCCGGCTCGAATCCTTCGACCGCGGCAATGCGCGACTGGTGCGCAACGAGGCGTGGCACGGCGGCCCGCCGCTGCTCGACGCGATCGAGGTCACCCTGTTCGAGAGCCCGGAGTCGCTGTCGAACGCGATCATGGCCCGCCAGATCGATCTGGCCTCCAGCGTCGGCGCGGTGGCCGGGCGCACGGCCGAACGCCGGGGTGATCTGAAGGTCGTCCGGCGGCCCGACGATGTGGCGGTGGCGATCGCGATGCGTACCTCCGATGGGCCGTTCGCCGATCCGCGGGTACGGGAGGCGCTGCGCCTCATCGTCGATCGCGACGCCATGGTGGCCCAGGTCCTCTCGGGTTACGGCACGGTCGCCAACGATGTGCTGGGTACCGCGGATCCGAGCTTCGATACCACCCTTCCGCAGCGGGCACGCGATCTCGACCGGGCGAGGACGCTGCTGGCGGAAGCAGGATTCGACACCTCGAAGACCTACGAACTGGTGACCAAACAGGAGGCCGCCGGCGAAGTCGAGTCCGCCCGGGTCTTCGCCGCCCAGGCCGGGGACGCCGGCCTGAAGATCGAGGTCGTAGTCCAGGAGGCCAACGACTTCTACGACCGGACGTGGCTACAGGCGCCCTTCTACACGGTCAACTGGGGCACCAACGATTCGGTGGTGTTCTTCGCCAGCAAGGTCATGACGTCGCGGACCGCCTGGAACGAGACCCATTTCGAGGACCCCGCCTTCGACAGGGCCTACGCCCGGGCCCTCGCCGCCCCCGGCGGTACCGAGTTCGTCGCAGCGAGCCGGGAGATCCAGCGAATCCAGTACGAGCGCGGGGGGTACATCGTGTGGGGTATGGCCGACGGTATCGATATCGCCGCCGGCTCGGTTCAGGGGCTGCCCGACCTCGGCGGGTACGGCCGGGTGCAACTCGAACGAGCGTGGTTGTCGAATTGAGGAAGGTCGCCGGTCCGGTGGCACGCCGGCTCGCTCTGCTGTTCGTTCTGCTCGCCCTGGTGTTCCTGGTGGTCGATCTGCTGCCGGGCAACGCCGCACGGGCCGTGCTCGGGCGGGACGCGGACGCGGACCGAATCGCCGCCAAAGAACACGAACTCGGTCTCGACCGCCCTCTCCCCGAGCGTTTCCGGTCCTGGCTCACCGGTGCGGTGACGGGCGATTTCGGTACCACCGCGCATGGGCAGTCGGTGAACGAGTTACTCGCCGCGCACTTCCCCCAGACGCTGCTCCTGGCCTCGATCGCCATGCTGGTCACCGTGGCGGTCGCCCTGCTGTGCGGAATGTGGTGGGCGGCGCGACCTTCCGGTCTCGCGGCCCGGGTACTGCCGCCGGGCACGGCTTTCGTCACCGCGATCCCGGAATTCGTCGTGGCGATCGTCATGGTGCTGGTGTTCTCACTGTGGCTCGGCATCCTCCCCTCGGTGACCTTCACCGATCGGGCGGGATATCCGGCGAGCGCGGAGATGCTGGTGCTGCCGGTCGCCGCGCTGGCGATACCGCAGGCGGCCTGGAACACCCGAGTCGTTCGGGGCGCGCTGCTCGACGCGGCGACGGCACCCCATGTCGACAACGCGCTGTTGAACGGAACACCGGAGCGGACGGTCCTGCTCCGGCATGTGGTGCCGTTCGCGCTGCCGGCCATCGCGGCATCCTTCGCCACGTCCGTGGGCACCTTGTTCGGCGGCGCCCTCGTCGTGGAGACGATATTCAACTACCCCGGTGTGGGCGCGCTGATCGCCGGCTCCGTCGCCGACCGCGATACCGCACTGGTCGCCGCGATCGTAGCGCTGACCGGCACAACGATCATGTGTGTCCTCCTCGCGGCCGATGGAATCCGCCTCTGGGCGAATCGGGGCCGGCGATGATGCCCGTGCTCACTCGCCACCGCGTCGTGGTGGCCGTAACCCCTGCCGTACTGGTCGCCGTGCTCGCGGCGACCGGTCCCTTACTCGCGCCGCATCCGGTCGATTATCCGGTGGGCATCGCGTTCGAGAAGCCCGGCGGTGGCGCCTGGCTGGGCGGTGACCGCCTCGGCCAGGACGTCACCAGTCAGTTGCTGCACGGCGGCTGGGGGTTGCTGGTGCTCGCCGCGCTCATCGCCGGGCTGGTCACCACCTGTGCGGCGGTCCTGGGTTCGACGGCGGCGCTGCACCCGCGCGCCGGCGCGTGGATCGAACGCGCCACGGACCTGTGCATGCTGCTGCCACCGGTGCTGGCGATTCTGCTGTTCATGCTGTCGTGGCCCGAATCCGGCACCGCGGGAGTGATCACCGTCGCGGTGGTGGCGGGAACGCCGTATTCGGCGCGCGTATTCGCCGCGGCCGCGAGTGGTGTCGCGCGCACCGGCTTCGTCGAAGCCGCCCGGGCACGCGGGGAACGGCTGGGCTACCTGGTGTTCCGCGAATTGCTGCCGAATCTGCGTCATACACTGCTCACCCAGCTCGGTCTGCGGTTCGTGGAGGCCATCTACATCGTCAGCACCGTGTCGTTCCTGCAGTTGCCCACCTCGCTGGGCGCCGCCAACTGGGCGGTCATGGTCCGGGAGAACGCGCCGGGCATCCTGCTCAATCCCGCAGCGGTGCTGGCCCCAAGTCTGGCCATCGGTCTGCTGGCGGTGAGCGTCAACAGCGCCGTGACCGTGTTCGCCGGGGAGCGGTCGTCATGAGCGGCGGCGTAGTCGTCGACGATCTGTCGATTCACGCACTGTCCGGCGCCGAGCTACTGGCACCGATTTCGCTGCGCGTGCCGCCGGGGGCGGTGACCGCGTTGACCGGCCCGTCCGGGACCGGCAAGACCACGCTCATGCGGGCTCTGCTCGGGCATCTGGGCCCCGGCACCACCCGAACGGGCGGCACCGTGCACATCGCCGGTCGGGATGTCTTCGCCTTGAGTCCTGCCGCCCGGCAGGCGTTCCGGCGCCGCACCATCGCGTTCGTCGATCAGGATCCCGGCGCGGCACTCAACCCCACCATGCGGGTGCGCACCCTGCTCCGGGAAGCCGCGGCCCGGCCGAGCGACAGCACGCTCCGTGCCGCCCTCGCCCGGGTGGACCTGCCCGAATCCTTCCTGCGCCGGCGCCCCGGCGAATTGTCCGGCGGCGAACAGCGACGTGTCGCGCTCGCTGTCGCGCTCGTGCGCGAGGTGGGTGTCCTGGTCGCCGACGAACCGCTCGCCGGTCTCCACGGGAACCTGCGCAATGCCATCGCCGACCTGCTGCGCTCACTGGCCATCGACGACAAGATCGCGCTGGTGGTCTCCGGGCACAACACCGGAATCCTGCACCGGCTCGCCGACGACGTCGTCGAACTCGGTGCACCGCCGCGGTCCGCACCGGCCCGGATCGCCGCCCGCGCCACAGAGCAGCCGGCCGCCGGGCCACCCACCCTCGAAGCCACCGCGATCTGCGCGACCGCCGGGCGCGCACACCTGCTCCGCTCCGTGGATCTCACGATCCCGGCCGGAGGATCGGTGGCACTGGCCGGCCCGTCCGGGGCCGGGAAAACCACACTGGCACGGGTACTCACCGGGATCCACACCGAGGCCGGCGGAACCCTCGTGGTCGACGGCCGGCCGCTGTCCGTCGGCCGGGCCCGCCGCAACCGGCGCGACCGGCGCCGCGTCCAGTTGGTCCCGCAGAACCCGCTGTCCACGCTGAACCCGAAACACACGGTGCTGCAGACGCTCTCGCGACCACTACGCCTGAACGGGAGCACCGCCCGTTCCGAGGTCGCCGAGCGCGCGGCCGGGCTGCTGCGCAGCGTCGACCTCGAGCCCGACCTGCTGCACCGCTACCCCGGCGCACTGTCGGGTGGCCAGCGCCAGCGCATCGCCATCGCGCGTGCACTCGGCGCCGAGCCCGATATCCTCATCTGCGACGAGATCACCTCCGCGCTCGACGACCGGACCGCCCGCTCGATCATGGATCTGATCGAGCGCACCCGGCACACCCGCGGTATCGGCACACTCGTCATCAGCCACGATATGGCCGTGGTCGCCGCCTACTGCCCCCGGATCGTGGTTCTCGGCGACGGCGCGGTCGTCGAACAGGGCCGCACCGCCGACGTCCTGTCCGCCCCGCACGCACTGGAGACCAAGGCGCTGCTCGCCTGATATCCCCGGCGCCGGGTACCGGCCGGGGCGCGGCGCCACCTTCGGCCCTGCGTCGATCCCGGGTCCGACGGAACCCGGCCGGCACCGCGCCGGCCGCCGACGGTCGGTGGCCGGCCCGCGCGGCACATTCAGAACGGGTACCGTTGAATCTCGGATTGCACGGTGATCCACTGGGTTTCGGTGAACGTATCCAGATTGGCGGTCGGCCCGCCGAATCGGCCGCCGACTCCGGAGGCCTTCAGACCGCCGAACGGGATCGGCGCCTCGTCGTCCACGGTTTGATCATTGATGTGCACGGCGCCCGCGACGATCCGGTCGGCGAGTTCGTAGGCACGGAAGGCATCGCCGGTGAGGATGCCCACGGAGAGCCCGTATTCGGAGGCGTTGATGATATCGACGGCTTCCTCGACAGTGTCGTAGACCAGCACCGGCGCCACCGGACCGAAGATCTCCTCGGTCCATGCGGGGTTGTCCGGGGTGAGGCCGGTGAGCACGGTCGGCCGATAGAACAGATCCGTGAACCGACCGCCCGCGGCCACCGTCGCCCCCGCCTCGACAGCGGCGGTGACCAGTCCGTGCACCCGGTCGCGCTGGCCTACGTCGATGATCGGGCCCAACGCGTTGTCCGGGTCGGCAGGGTCGCCCACCGGAATGTGGCGCGCTTTGTCCGCCAAGGCGGCCACGTACTCCTCGGCGACGGACCGGTGCACGAGATGCCGGCCGGTGGTCATGCAGATCTGTCCCTGGTGCAGGAACGATCCCCAGGCACCCGCCGACGCGGCCGCCTGCACATCCGCATCGGGTAGCACCAGCAGCGCGTTGTTGCCGCCCAGCTCGAGATGCACTTTCTTGAGCAGCGGCCCGGCCGCCGCGGCGATCCTGCGCCCCGCCGCGGTGGAACCGGTGAAGGACAGGCACGGGATCCGCGGATGTTCGACCATCGCCGCGCCCAGTGCACCACCACCGGGCAGCACATGCAGCACCCCGGCGGGCAGTCCCGCGTCCCGCAGCAGTTCGGCCAGGACCAGCCCGCCCGAGATAGGAGTCCGCGGGTCCGGTTTGAGGATGACCGCGTTGCCCAGGGCCAACGCCGGCGCCACCGAGCGCATCGACAGGATGGCGGGGAAGTTGAACTGCGAGATCACCCCCACGACCCCCACCGGGATGCGGCGGGCCATCGACAGGCGCGGTTTCCCGGAGCGCAGCATCTCTCCGTACGGGTGCGCGGCCAGGGCCGCGGACTCCTGCAGTTCGCTCGTCACCAGGCCGACCTCGAACGCCGCCTTGCCCTGCCCCGAACCGGCCTCGGCGACCAGCCAGGAACCGAGCCGGTCCGGGTTCTCGCCCAGCGACTGCGCCGCGCGCAGCAGCACGGCCACCCGCTCGTCGTAGGTGCGGGCCGCCCAGTCCCGCTGCGCCGCTGTCGCCGCGCGCACCGCTGTCTCCAGTTCGGCGGTGCCGGCTTCGCCCACGGTGTCGAGCACCGTGCCGGTGGCGGGCGAGAGCACGGGCAGCGTGCGGGAGACGGGGCGGAAGGTGCCGTCGAACAGCGCGTCGCGCCACGCGGTGGTGGCCGAATCGGCGGTGGTGGTCATAGGGGGACTCCTGAAGTGCGGTGTCGTGCGTAGGAGAGAGTGGCCGCGAGGACGAGTATCCTCGCCGCACCCGCCGGCTGTGTCGATTGCGCTACATCCGGCGCCGCGGGCCGGGCCCGGCCCGCGCTCGCGCGGAAATCCGGCAGCGGCGGCCCGGATGGGCGAGCCCCCGGGATCAGGCCGCCTGCTGCCACCCGGTGTACGCCTCCGCCAGGTAGGCGGCGCCGTGCCGAGAACCGGTGACCAGCTCGAGTTCGCCCCGCTGCCGCGCTGTATCGAACGGCGACGCCCCCTCCACGGAGTGGAGCATGGTGGTCATCCAGTAGGAGAAATGCTGAGCCTTCCATACCCGGTCCAGAGCCCGGTCGGTGTAACGGTCCAAGGCCTCCTCCCCGGCGCCCGCCAGGAAATCGGTGATCGCCTCGTGCAATACGCGGACATCGGCGAGCGCCAGGTTGAGCCCTTTGGCGCCGGTCGGCGGTACGGTGTGCGCGGCATCGCCGGTGAGCAGCAACCTGCCGTGGCGCATCGGGGCGGTGACGAAGGAGCGGAACGGAAGCACCATCTTCGCGCTGATCGGCCCCTCGTGGATCTCGAACCCGTTCCCGTTGACGCGGCGGCGCATCTCCGCCCAGATCCGGTCGTCGTCCCAGTCCTCGGGCCGTTCGCCGGGCGAGCACTGGAAATACATCCGCTGCATGGTGGGCGTGCGCTGGCTCACCAGCGCGAAACCGTGCTCGGACTGCGCGTAGATCAGTTCCGGATGCGAGGGTGGCGCCTCGGCGAGGAACCCGAACCAGGCGAACGGGTACTCACGGAACCACTCACCGCGGGTCCCGGCCGGGAAGGCCTTGCGGCAGATGGACCGGGAGCCGTCGGAACCGACCACCAGGTCCGCCTCGATTCGGCCGTGGCGCCCCGCGGAATCGAGGAAGGTCACCACGGGCCGCATCCCGGAGATGTCGACCGCGGTATCGGACACGCCGTAGCGCACATCGCCGCCGTCGGTCTCGCGGCGGGCCGCCAGGTCGGCGAAGACATCGTTCTGCGGGTACAGCCAGACGGATTCGCCGACCAGCTCCTGGAAGTCGATGCGGTGGTTCTCGCCGCCGAACCGGAACACCACACCGTCGTGCCGGTCGCCGTCGGTGATCACTCGATCCGACACCCCGGTATCGACCAGGGTGCGCACCGAGCCCGCCTCCAGGATTCCGGCGCGGATGGTGGTGGCGATATCGTGCCGGCTGCGGATATCGATGACCACCGAGTCGATTCCGGATCGGTGCAGCAGATGGGAGAGCAGCAGCCCGGCCGGGCCCGCGCCGACAATCGCTACCTGGGTCCGAGTGGTGGTCACAGTGCGTACTCCTTCGTCTCGCCGGGTCCGGTGAGGGGTGCGGGGGCCGAGGATTCGGTGTGCCGGGCGGCCAGGCGGGGAACCGTCGCCAGCGCGAGCAACCCGATCGCGGCGACCACCGCGAAGAAGTAGAAACCCCACGGATGGGCGGAACCGGCCACGATGAGCGCACCGGTGATACTCGGCCCGAAGATGGCACCGAGGCGGCCGACCGCGGAGGCGAGACCGAGCGCGGTGGCGCGGACCTCGGCCGGGTAGGCCTGCGTGACGTAGGCGTAGACGAGCACCTGAGCCGAGAAGACGAAGATACCGGTCACCAGCACCAGGGCGTTGAGCAGCACGGTATTCGGCACCTTGATGCTCAACAGCGCGAGCAGCACCGCGGCCGCGCCGAACCAGATCAGGATGGTCGGTTTGGTGCCGCGCCGGTCCGCCAGTGTCCCCGCGACGATCAGGCCGATGATGGCGCCGATATTGAGCACCAGCAGGAGGGTCAGCGACGTGGACATGTTGTATCCGGCGTCGCGCATCAGTTTCGGCAGCCAGGTGTTGAGTCCGTAGACCAGCAGCAGCCCCATGAACGAACCGACCCACACGCCGAGGGTGGTGCGCAGGTACCTCGGCTGCAGGACCACGGTGGGGCCGACGCGTTCGGTTGTGCCCTGGGCCGCGAGATAGGCATCGGATTCGGGCAGCTTCCACCACATGAGCGGGAGCAGCAGGAATCCGGCGATCCCGCCGGCATAGAACAGGATCTCCCAGTTCGGCACGAGCCAGAGCGCGAACAGCGAGGCCAGGACCGCGCCGAAGTGGTAGCCGGTCATGGTGAATGTGCTGGCGAACGCCCGGCGTGAGGCGGGCATGTGCTCGGCCATGAAGGTGAGCGCGGTCGGCATACAGGCGCCGAGCCCGAGCCCCGCGAGCAATCGGAAGGCGGCGAACACGGCCACCGATCCGGCCCACGGCACCGCGATGGTGAATACCGAGAACAGGGCGATCGAGGCCAGCAGGACCGAGCGGCGGCCGTAGCGGTCGGCGAGCGGACCGGCTCCGGCGGCGCCGATGGCGACGCCTACCAGGGAGATGGTCGCGGCGAAGGTCGCGCCCGAGGCGGTGAACCCGGCGTGGTTCTCGTCGATCAGTGTCGGAATGACCGCGCCGAGGACGACGAGGTCGTACCCGTCGAGGAGCACGGTGAGCCAGCACAGCGCGGCCGGCCACGACAGCAGTTTGTTCATGATGGGGTTCTCTTCTGATCTTCGGGTCGCCACGATGCGACCCGGACTGTGGCGGCACTCACGCTAAGCTCCGCTTCATAAGAAATCCAATAGATGATTTTCAGAAGTGGAATAGAGGAGATCTATGACATCCGAGGTGGACCTGAACCTGGTGCGGACATTCGTCCTGCTCTACGAGACGCGCAGCGTCACCGCCGCGGCCGATCTGCTGGGCGTGACCCAGCCGACCGTCAGCTACGGACTGGGCAAATTGCGGAGGCGGCTCGACGACGAACTGTTCGCCCGGGGGCCCGGCGGCCTGGTGCCGACCTCGGAATCCGAGCGGCTGTACCCGCCGCTGCGCGCGGCACTGGCGGAGGTCACCGAAACACTGGGCGCGGCGACGGAGTTCGACCCGGACCGGCCCACCCGTTTCACCCTCGGGCTTTCGGACCTGGGTGAGGTGACGGTGCTCCCGCTGGTCCTGGCGAAGCTGACGGCCCAGGCGCCACGGGCGGGCCTGCGGGTGCAGGCGTTCGACCTGGATACCGCGACCGACCGGCTGGCGCGCGGCGAGATGGACGCCATCGTGGCCAGCCCGGTCCTCGATTCGCCCCGGTTGCGGCGCACACCGTTGTTCACCGAGGGATACGCGGGGATGGTCGCCGCCGACCATCCCCGGCTGCGCACCGGCACTCCGGCGCACGCCGATCTCGAGCGAGAACGGCATGTGGTGGTGGACGGGGCCAGTGGGCATCCCGGACCACGCCGGGCACTGGTCGAACAGCGGCTGGAAAGTCGCATCGCGGTCCGGGTCACCCGGTTCGCGACTCTTCCGTACGTGGTGCAGGACAGCGAACTCGTCGCGATCGTCCCGGAGCGGGTCGCCCGCGCGCTGGCCCGGACCCATTCCGTGCGGATCTTCGCGCTGCCCTGGCCCATCGAACCGGTCGAGGTGGCCGCCTACACCCGGCACGCACCCGGACGCAGCGCCGCGCAGCGCTTCTTCCTGGAGGTGATCCGGACGGCCATGGGCAAGCTGCCGGCCCTGTGAAGAGGCCGGAGCCAGGACATCGTCCTCAACCGACCCGTTCGGCCAGTGCGGCGTCCACCTCGACAGCCGCACCCGTGGCCGCCCGGACCTCGGCGACGGTCACCCCAGGAGCGGTCTCCACCAGCACCAGTCCGCGTTCGGTCACGTCGAGCACGGCCATATCGGTGATGATCCGGTTCACACAGCCGAGGCCGGTCAGCGGCAGGGTGCACTCGTCGACGATCTTGGGCTCCCCCGACCGCGAGACGTGCTCCATCATCACGATCACCTGCCGGGCGCCGTGCACCAGGTCCATGGCGCCACCCATCCCCTTGACCATCTTGCCCGGAATCATCCAGTTCGCCAGATCGCCGCGAGCGCTGACCTGCATGGCACCCAACACCGCCACATCGACCTGGCCGCCGCGGATCATGCCGAAGGACTGCGCGGAATCGAAGAACGAGGCGCCGGGCAGCACGGTGACGGTTTCCTTGCCGGCATTGATCAGTTCGGGATCGAGTTCGTTCTCGGTCGGATACGGGCCCACCCCGAGGACACCGTTCTCCGAATGCAGCACGACGGTGATGTCGCCGGGCAGATAGTTGGGCACCAGCGTCGGCATGCCGATGCCGAGGTTGACGTACTGGCCGTCTTCGAGTTCGGCGGCGACCCGGGCCGCCATCTGTTCGCGGGTCAGCGTCATGCGCGCACCGTCCTGTTCTCGATTCCTACTTCGACCTTGCCGACGGGTACGACCCGCTGAACCTGGATCCCCGGGGTGTGTACCTGATCGGGGTCCAGTTCGCCGGGTTCCACCAGGTGCTCGACCTGGGCGATGGTGATCCGGCCCGCCGCGGCCGCGGGCGGGTTGAAGTTGCGGGCGCTGGCCCGATAGACGAGGTTGCCGTGCCGGTCGCCCTTCCAGGCGTGGACCAGCGCGTAGTCGGTGACGATCCCCCGCTCGAGCACATAGGTGACACCCTCGAACACCCGGGTCTCCTTCGGCGGCGAGGCCACCGCGATCCCACCCGCGCCGTCGTAGCGCAACGGCAGTCCCCCCTCGGCGACCTGGGTTCCGACGCCGGCCGGGGTGAAGAAGGCCGGGATCCCGGCACCCCCGGCCCGCATCCGCTCGGCCAGGGTGCCCTGCGGGGTCAGCTCGACCTCGAGTTCGCCGGACAGGTACTGGCGCGCGAATTCCTCGTTGGCGCCGACGTAGGAGCTGATGGTGCGGCGGATCCGGTGGGCCGCGAGCAGCACACCGAGACCGAAGCCGTTGGTGCCGCAGTTGTTGCTGACAACCTCCAGTTCGGTGGCGCCCTGGTCGAGTAGCGCGTTGATCAGTAGTTCCGGGATCCCGACCAGCCCGAATCCGCCGACGGCCAGGGACGCGCCGTCGGGGATATCGGCGACCGCCTCGGCGGCTGTGGGAATGACTTTGTCCATCACGCGCTCCACAGTAACCAGGTTTGTGCGGAATGTGAACTCATGTGCGTATAGTGAACCCGATGCACGGCGATTGATCCGGCCCGAGCCGGGCCCTATGCTGTTCGCATCCCGTAGCAATGTCCACATCCCGAACGCGAGGTTGCGCATGCTTCAACTGCCCCCGCGGTACCGCGGTATCGATAAGGACGAGGAAGCACCGCTCGACTTCGCCGATTACCGCACCACCGCCCTCCGCCACCCGAAACAGCCGCTGATCCCGCTCCCCCAGCGACTCGGCGAACTCACCGGTCCGGTGCTCGGCGAAGGCCGGATCACCGAGGCGGACGCCGACCTGACGCTGGCCCGCGGGGGCGAGGCGGCCGGGCAGCGCATCGTCGTCCACGGCCGGATCCTCGACAGCGACCGCACACCGGTACCGAACACCCTGGTCGAGGTCTGGCAGGCCAACGCCGCCGGGCGCTACCGGCACCAGGGCGACCAGTGGCCTGCCCCGCTGGACCCGCATTTCGACGGCGTCGGCCGGGTACTCACCGACAGCGACGGACACTACTCGTTCACCACGATCAAGCCGGGCATCTATCCGTGGCGCAACCACCACAATGCGTGGCGCCCCGCCCATATCCATTTCTCGCTGTTCGGGCGCGCCTTCACCCAGCGCCTGGTGACCCAGATGTATTTTCCGGACGACCCGATGTTCTTCCAGGACCCGATCTACAACTCGGTGCCCGACGGCGCCCGCCAGCGCATGGTGAGCGCATTCGACTACGAGGCCACCACCGACAACTGGGCGGTGGGCTACCGGTTCGACATCGTGCTGCGCGGCCGCGACGCGACCCCGTTCGAGGAGGACGACGACCACGATGAATGACATCGATTTCGCCCCCCGCTATCCGCAGACACCCGGCGATTTCACCACGGTGGATTTCGGCCCCACCCCGTCGCAGACCGTGGGCCCCTTCCTCCATATCGGACTGCCGTGGCCCGATGGCCCCGACGTGGTCGCCCCGGGCACGGACGGCGCCATCACCGTCACAGTGACGGTGAGCGACGGGGCCCGGACCCCGATCGCGGACGCGCTCGTGGAGGTCTGGCAGGCCAATCGCGACGGCGTGTTCGAGCACCCCGACGACCCGCGCCCACAGACCGACCCCGCGTTCCGCGGTTTCGGCCGCTGCCCCGCCGACGCGACCGGTACCGTCCGGTTCACCACGGTGAAACCGGGGGCCCTGGTCGGCGGCCACGGGGAAACCGAAGCGCCGCATCTGAACGTGTCGATCTTCGCGCGCGGCATGCTCAACCGTCTGGTCACCCGGCTCTACTTCGCCGACGAGGAGCTCGCGAACGCCGCCGATCCGGTTCTGGCCGCGCTGCCGGCAGCCCAGCGGCACAAACTGATCGCCGCTGCCACCGCCACGGGTTACCACCTCGACATCATCGTTCAGGACGCCGATCCGGACGGCGCCGAGACGCCCTTCTTCCACTTCTAGGAGATCCGAGTGCCGCGTGGAGAGCTGTTCGATCCGCTTTTCGGGGCGGCCGAGCTCGGCGCCATCCTGTCCGACCGCGCCTGGATCACCGCTCTGATCCAGGTCGAGTGCGCGCTGGCCCGCGCCCAGGCCGCGACCGGTGTGCTCGACCCGGAATACGCGGACGCCATCGACGCGGCCGGGCCGGAGCTGGCCGGGCGACTGGACCCCGAACGGCTCGGCGATGCCGCGGTGGCCGGCGGTAACCCGGTCATCCCGCTCGTCGGCGAACTGCGCCGGACCTGTGCCGCGGCCGACGTTCCACCGGCGGCCGTCCACAAGGGCGCCACCAGCCAGGACATTCTGGACAATGCCCTGTCGCTGCTGGCCCAGCGGGCCGGGACACTGATCGTGGACCACCTGCGCACCGCGGCGAACTCCGCCGCGACCCTGGCCCGCGACCACCGGGACACCCCGATGGCCGCGCGTACCCTCGGCCAGCAGGCACTGCCCACCACCTTCGGTGCGCTGGCGGCCGGATGGTGTGTCGCCCTGGACCGGGCGGCCGGCTCGGTCACCGCCGCGCTGGCCGACCTTCCGGTCCAGTTCGGTGGTGCCGCGGGGACCCTCGCGGCGCTGTACCCGCACGGCCCGGCGGTCGCCGACGCGCTCGCGGCGGAACTGGGGCTGGCGCCGCAGCGGGTCCCGTGGCACACCGACCGCACTCCGCTCGCCGAACTCGCCACCGCGCTGGGCGTGGCCGCCGGTGCGGTGAGCAAGATCGCCACCGATATCGTGATGCTGTCCGCGACCGAAATCGGTGAGGTGAGCGAGGATTCGCCCGGCGGTTCGTCGGCGATGCCCCATAAACGGAATTCGGTCGCCGCGATCACCGCGCGCGCCGCGGCCCGGCGCGTCCCCGGCCTGGTCGCGACCGCGCTCGGCGCGATGGACCACGAAATGCAGCGCGCCGCCGGAGCTTGGCACGCCGAATGGGAAACCGTCACCGAATTGCTCCGCCTCACCGGCGGCGCCGCCCACCGGCTGGCCCAGAGCCTGGCCGGGTTGCGGGTCTATCCGGCGGCGATGTCGCGCAATCTCGCGGTCACCGGCGGGTTGCTGCTGGCCGAGCGGGTGACCGCGGCACTGTCCGAACACACCGAGCGGGCACGCGAGATCGTCACCGCCGCGGCCACCGCCGACCCACCGGCATTGGACAGTGACCCCGAGATCGTCGAATACCTGGGCGCGGACCGGATCCGCGAACTGCTGGACCCCGCCGGATACCTGGGGCACGCGGCCGATTTCGTCACGCGGGTACTCGACGAACGCGGGAACGAGACCGGTGGGCCGGACACCCACGAAGCCGCCGGGCCACAGTGACCCGCGACCGAGAACGAACCGAACGGAACAGGTGATATGTCGTCGACCGCAGCGGAACCGACCACGACCGTCGAACTCTCCTACCGGGCTTTCGGCCCCGCCGGTGACGCGCCGACCGTCGTCCTGCTGGGCTCGCTCGGTTCGGACCGGTCGATGTGGGACCCGCAGATCGCCGCGCTGGCCGCCGGCCACCGCGTACTCGCCGTCGAGCTGCGCGGGCACGGCGAATCCCCCTCTCCTACAGGCGATTACACCGTCGCCGAACTCGCCGGTGATGTCCTCTCGCTGCTGGACCGGCTGGGCCGCGACGCGGTGCACCTGGTGGGGTTGTCGCTCGGCGGCGCGGTCGCTCAGCGGATCGCCGCCTACCATCCCACTCGGGTCCGCACCCTGACCCTGCTCTGCACCGCCGCGAAATTCGGTACCCGGCAGGCCTGGCTCGACCGGGCCGCCGCGGTACGCGCCGAGGGCACCGGGTCTCTCGCCGAAGCCGTGGTGGGCCGCTGGTTCACCGACGGCCTCGCCGCCCGTGACCCCGAACTCGTCGCCCGCAGCCGAGCCATGGTCGCCGCCACACCCGACGCGGGCTACGCCGCCTGCTGTGTCGCCCTCGCGCGCTGGGACGGGCGGCCTGACCTCGCCCGGATCACCGCACCCACGCTGGTGATCGCCGGTGCCCAGGACCCGGCCACCACCCCCGCCGATATGCGCGCCCTCGCCGACGGGATCGCGAACTCCGTACTGCACGTGCTCGATCCCGCCGCGCATCTGGCCAATGTCGAACAGGCCGGACCGGTCTCGGCGCTGATCACCGCGCATATCGCCGGCCGGCGCGAACGTGCCGCGGCCTTCGAACAGGGGATGCGGGTGCGGCGGTCGGTGCTCGGGGACGCCCACGTCGACCGCGCCGTCGCCGGAACCACCGAATTCACCGAGCCCTTCCAGGATTTCATCACCCGCACCGCCTGGGGCGATGTCTGGAGCCGGCCCGGCCTGGATCAGCACACCCGGCGGCTGCTCACCCTCGCCGTGCTCACTGCCGTGGGCAACACCCACGAACTCGATATGCACATCCGCGCGGCCCTGCGGGCCGGACTCGAGCCGGCCGAGCTCGCCGAGGTGTTCCTGCACACCGCGGTCTACGCGGGTGTGCCGAACAGTAACCTCGCCTTCGGACTCGGCAAGGCGGCGCTGGCCGACGGTGTCGGGTCCCGCCCGGCCGACGACACCGCGGCCGGCCCCGCCGACGAGGAAATACATCGACCATGACCGAACCCTCACCGGACTACGTGCAGTCGCTGGGCCGCGGCCTCGCCGTGATCCGCTCCTTCGACGCCGGCCATCCCCGGCGCACCCTCAGCGAGGTCGCCAAGGCCACCGACCTCACCCGCGCGACCGCGCGCCGGTTCCTGCTGACCCTGGTGGAACTGGGATACGTGCGCACCGACGGCTCACTGTTCTGGCTCACCCCGCGCGTCCTGGAGCTCGGCTACAGCTATCTGTCGAGTCTGAGCCTGCCCGAGGTCGCGGGCCCCCATCTGGAGAGCTTGGCCAACCAGGTCCACGAATCGACCTCGGTCTCCATCCTCGACGGCGAGGACATCGTGTACGTCGCCCGGGTTCCGGTCAGCCGCATCATGACCGTCTCGATCACCATCGGGACCCGCTTCCCCGCGTACAGCACCTCGATGGGCCGGGTGCTGCTGGCCGGGCTCACCGAGGCGGCGTTCGAGGAATACCTCGCGAAAGTCACCCTCACCCCGCTCACCGACCGCACCGTCCTCACCGCCGACGAACTGCGCGACCAGGTACGCCGAACCCGGGAAGCCGGCTACTGCCTGGTCGACCAGGAACTCGAGCAGGGGTTGCGCTCGATGGCCGCTCCCATCCGCGACCACACCGGCACGGTGTGCGCCGCGGTCAACATCTCCACCCACGCCGCCCGCTACACCGCCGAGAGCGTACGGGCCGACCTGCTGCCCCCGCTGATGGCCACGGCCGCGGCCATCAGCACCGATCTCGCGCAGGTACAGAACCGCGCCTGACCACGACGAAGGAATGCCATGATCGACGCCGTCATCTGCGAACCCCTGCGCACCCCGGTGGGCCGGTTCGGCGGAGTGTTCAAGGATCTCGCCCCGGAAACCCTGGCCGCCGGCCTGATCACCGAACTCCTCGAGCGCACCGGCCTGACCGCGGATCAGATCGACGACGTCGTCCTCGGCCAGGCTTCCCCCAACGGCGAGGCACCGGCGATCGGCCGGGTCGCGGCGCTGGACGCCGGGCTCGGCGTCGCGGTGCCCGGCCTCCAGGTGGACCGGCGCTGCGGCTCGGGACTACAGGCCGTGTTGCAGGCGTGTATGCAGGTAGCCACCGGCGGCAGCGATCTGGTGCTGGCCGGCGGTACGGAATCCATGAGCCGGGCGGAGTTCTACGCCACCGATATGCGCTGGGGGGTCAAAGGCGACGGTATCGCCCTCAACGACCGGCTGGCCCGGGCCCGGGTCAGCGCGGGCGGCACCAATTTCCCGGTGCCGGGCGGCATGATCGAAACCGCCGAGAATCTGCGCGCCGAATACTCCATCGGCCGGGCGGAGCAGGACGCGCTGGCAGTGCAATCGCACCAGCGGGCCGTCGCCGCCCAGCGCGCCGGCCGGTTCGCCGACGAGATCGTGGGGGTGGCGGTGCCGCAGCGGAAATCGGACCCGATCCTCATCGACACCGACGAACACCCCCGGGCCGACACCACCGTGGAAGCCCTGGCGAGACTGCGCCCGATCCGCGGCGGTGTCGATCCCGACGCCACGGTGACCGCGGGCAACGCCAGCGGCCAGAACGACGGCGCCGCACTCTGCATCGTCACCACCGCCGCCCGCGCCCGTACCCTGGGCCTGCGACCACTGGCCCGCCTCGCCTCCTGGGCCGTCGCCGGCGTACCGCCACGCACCATGGGCATCGGCCCCGTCCCCGCCACCGAAAAAGCCCTGGCCCGCCTGGGTCTCACACTCGACGACATGTCGGTCATCGAACTCAACGAAGCCTTCGCCGCGCAGACCCTCGCGGTCCTGCGCAACTGGAAGATCGAACCCGACGACGAACGCCTCAACCCCAACGGTTCGGGCATCTCCCTCGGCCACCCCGTCGGCGCCACCGGAGCCCGCATCCTCGCCACCCTGCTGCGCGAACTCGACCGCCGCGAAGGCCGCTACGGCCTGGAGACCATGTGCATCGGCGGCGGACAGGGGCTGGCGGCGGTCTTCGAACGCCTCGCCTAGAGCATTCGCACTCGGCATCCCGCGGACCGGGCAAGCCGTTGCCGGGCCGGGACCCGGCAACGGCTCGGGGCTGTCGACCCGAGCGGACAGCCGCACAGCGGGGCGGACGTAGCCCGGTTCTCCGAACGCCGCGACGATAGCCCGATCCGGTTCTCGGATCGGCGACCCCCTCGGCACGTATCCCGCGTGTCTGCCCGGTCAGCGCGCGTACAGGCCGTATTCTGCGCCCGACCAGGCTTTATCCGGCTTCGTCGAGCGGGAGGTGGGCATGGCGGGCGATGTCGAACGCGGCCAGGACAGGGCCGTGGCACTCCGGTGGCGCCCGAGCGCGCCCGCGGCCGTGGTCACCTACCGGATCACCGGCCGCTGAGCCCCGCCGACCGGGCGGCGGTCCCGGCGCCGATGCTGGCCACCTCGGGCCGTCCACCGGACGACCCGGACTGGGCGGTGGAGATGAAATGGGACGGGGTCCGCGCCATCGTGATCTGCTCGGGCAGGGACTGCCGCCTCTACAGCCGCAACCGTCGCGAGATCACCGGCTCCTACCCGGACCTCGTCACGGCCCTGACCGGCCATCTCGGCGGCCGTGACCTGGTGCTCGACGGTGAGATCATCGCCCAGACCCCCACCGGTGTGCCGTCGTTCCATCTGCTGCAACGCCGCATGCATGTCGGGCGACCGAGCCGGGCGCTCATCGGCGCGGTACCGGTGCAGTTGTTCCTGTTCGACATCCTCACCGACGCGGGCGCGGACGTGACCGGGTTGCCATACCCGAGCCGTCGCGACCACCTGCAGGCGCTCGCGTTGAACACCGCTCCGCTGCAGACCCCGCCGTACTGGGTGGGCGCGTCCGCCGACCGTTTGCTCGCCGCGGCGCGGGACAACGGGTTGGAAGGGATCATCTCCAAACGCCTCGACTCGACCTATCAACCCGGCCGTCGCTCCCGGTCCTGGATCAAGACCCCGATCCGCAAGACCACCGAGGCCGTCGTCGCCGGCTGGACCGCCGGCAGCGGCTCGGCGGGCGCGACATTCGGCTCGCTGATCCTCGCCGCGCACGACGCCGACGGCCGGCTGGTGCACATCGGCAATGTGGGCACCGGTTTCACGATGGCCGACCGCCGGGCCCTGCGAGCCCGGCTCGATGAGATCGCCCGCCGCGATGCGCTGTTCCCACTGACCCCGGGACGCTTCGGGCGCCCCGGGGTCCCGCACTGGGTGGATCCGGTGCTCGTCGCCGATATCGAGTACCGCGAGTACACCGGGGAAGGTCTGCGGCACCCCTCCTTTCGCGGGGTGCGCACCGATATCGCGCCGGAAGCTGTCCAGATTCCGGCGGAGTGAGTGCTGCACCGCAGTTGCTGCGTTACCGAACGTAGCCTTTGGCGGCCACGATCCGGCGGGCATGCGCGCGGGCCGTGGCCCGCTGCCAAGGAGCTTTCGGGTCGGCGAGCGTGTCGAGCATGAACTGGCACCACAGTCGCGCACCGTTCACGGCCGGTCGCGCGTGACGGGGTCCCAGGCCTGAAGGTGTCGTATCGCGTCCATGACCGGTGCCGTAGTCGTTTCGCAACTCGGCGATGCCGCTTCACCATCAATGATGTCGACGACGCAACCCCGACCGTGTTGAAGTGCTCTCACCGCTGGTGCGGAAACCGTGCCGGACATGCGGTTCTACTACAACGGCATGGATATACGGCCCGAGCGGCGCAACGTAGATGGCTGGGGAACCAGCGTCGAGCTGGGCGGCGTGGTGCAACTGACCGGTACGCGGTCGCGTTGTCCGGCAGCAGCGTCCACCGCCTCGACTGCCGAGTGGTCCGTGAGGCTGCCCGCACGATGCACTTCGCCGGGGGCAACGAGGACGATGTCGAAGACCGTTTCCGGTCCGAGCTCCGTATGCTCACCCACAAGGATTTTCGCCCCGGTCTGCCCCGTCTGGCCTTGACACTCGACGAATACGACCGGTGGCGCGCCGAGCGCACCGGCCCCGCAGGCGGCCTGCGGTACCCGTTGTGCAAGGTCTGCGATCCCGATGTGCCGTTGGCCTGAACTCGTATTCGCCCCCCGGCCGCCACACACCGAGACATGGCGACCCACCGACGCAAGTCGCACGCCGACGTCTTCCGGGAATGGCGGAGAAGGGGGTGAAGGTCCGCCGCGGCTGGAGACGGAGGTGACTGTGATGGGTGACTTGGAGATCCGGCACATACCGGATGAGGTGCTGCGTGCGCTACCGGCCCGCGCCGCCAGGAACAACCGAGGCGCCTCGGACGAAGCTCGCGCACTACTCCCGCGGCGATGTCCTCGGATATCCGACTGGGATCGCTACTCACCGAAATCGGCGAGGAGATCGAGTTGACCGACGAGGAACACGCCCGCGGCGAACGCCGAGAAACAGAAGGACAGGACGACGACCGTGCGCTGGTTACCGCTGAAACCGTGCCGCACCAGCACCGTGGTGAGGACCCTTCTTATGCGCGGTCGCCGACCACACCGCAGTGGCAGGTGTGCGTTCGGTAGCGCCCGCCGTTGGGCGCCCTGGTCGCGTCGGCCCCTCGAGTTGACCCCGCTCGCTGCGCGGGCCCGGGCGGGCCGGCCGCGATTCCGAGCAGCAATTCGGCGCGATCCGGCGCATGTTCTCGGTCGTTGATCCTGGCGTCTCCAAAACCGGTCGACCGGTACGGCACGGAGGGGTTCGCTGACCAGCCGCGGGCGGTCCGCTCCGCCGTGGCGGTCGCGTCCAGATGACGCTGGTAGGTTCTGAGGTAGGAACCGTCGGCGTTCACGGCCGGTCACGCTCCGAGGTTGAGGCCGTGGAGGATTCGTCACTGGCCGCGCGCCGGACACATACTTCACGAACGAGTTGGTGGCGAATGCTCCGATGAAGCAGGAGGCCGGCGCCAGATCAGGCGGCGTCTCGAGGTTCCCTGTGGCGCTTACATGATGGGGCGTTGGTGGTGGACCTTCCGAGGATAATCATCGTGCAGACTGGTTCGCCGGTATAGGGAGCCGGGATGGCGGACTTGACGTGGCACCGTGAGGTGGCGAGGAACTACCAGTGTGCTGGCGTGGCAGACTGGATACATTGTCGCCCAAGCTAGTGCGTAGCGGATGAGCCGTCGCGGCAAGCGGTGATCTACCGGATCGCCTGCCGGCGGACGGTGGTCAGAGCAGGAGGTGGAAGATGTCGAAGGCGACCTTCCATTCGGCGGTCCCGGGGTTCTTACGGTCCGGCTCGATCGTGACGAGTGTGTGCGCCAGCGCCACGCTCAATCCTCCGGCAATCAGCGGCAGTCGCTGCTCGGTCGCCTCGGAGAGGGCCACGTCCAACGGTGGCCGGGCCGTCAGTTGATCGAGTATGGGCTGTAGTTCGATCTCCTGGTCCAGTTTCTCGAACCGGTGGATACTCTCCTGTAGTCCTTTGGTGATCGGGAGGTCCCACGGTTCGATCACATCCCTCAGATTCGCCTTCGCCGACGCCTTGCCGATGAGGATCAGGTCATAGATCTTGTCGTCGATGAAATCCGTATACCGGTCGAGATCGTTCCGGTCGACTTTCAGGCCGGCCGCCGCCCGGAAGAATTGCTGAAATTTCACGGTACCCATTACTGGCATGTCGTCAGCTCCTGTCGAAGTATTCGTGGATTTGGCGAACCGCCATCGCGCCTTCGCCGACAGCGGATGCGACCCGCTTCACGGAGCCGCTACGGACATCACCCGCGGCGAACAGGCCGGGCAGACTGGTTTCGAGTGTCCTCGGCGACCGGGCACCGGTCCGCTGTGTGCCGTCGCCTCGGGCGGGGACCGCGCCCATGCCCGTGAGGACGAAGCCGTGATCGTCGAGTTCGATCGTGTCGGCCAGCCATCCGGTGTAGGGCATCGCACCGATGAAGACGAACAGGGCGCGCACCCGGAAAGTGTCCTGCTCCCCCGTGCGATTGTTCTCGACCACGATCTCTTCGAGGTACTTCGCCCCGTGGACCATACGAACCTCGGTATTGCGGTGCACGGTCACCCGCGGGTGACGCTCGATCTGGTCGACCAGATACCGGGACATGCTCTTTCCGAGGTCACTGCCGCGGATGAGCAGATGAACACGGGAGACACTGCCCGCGAGAAACACGGTGGCCTGTCCGGCGGAGTTTCCGCCGCCGACGATGGCCACCGGGTCGGTGCCGCACATCCGCGCTTCCTGGTGGGTCGCGGCGTAGTACACGCTGGTTCCCTCCATCGCCTCGATCCCCGGGACCGTCAGCTTGCGGTATCGCGCCCCGGTGGCCAACACGACGGCCCGGCCGCGAACCACACCGCCGTCAACGAGCGGGAGCGCGTGGTGCCCGTCCTCGGGCACCAGACCGGTCACCTCCGCCGACACCAGCAGCCGGGCACCGAACTTCCCGGCCTGGATCACGGCCCGCTCGGCCAATTCGGCGCCGGAGATACCGGCCGGGAACCCGAGGTAGTTCTCGATCCGGGAGGAGGTACTGGCCTGCCCGCCCGCGGCGATCGATTCCAGTGTCACCGTGTTCAGTCCGTCCGAAGCGCCGTACACGGAAGCGGCCAGACCGGCCGGACCCGCGCCCACCACGACGAGGTCGCACACGTCCTGGGTCGCATCCCGGACCGGGTCCGGAGCCGGAAGCCCGACGATACGGGCGAGTTCGGCGTTGGCCGGATTCCGCAGCACCTTTTCGCCGTGCCAGATCACGACGGGTGTGTCCTCGGGAGCGACGCCGAGGCTGCGCAGCAACTGCTCGGCCCTTTCGTCCTGCTCCACATCGATCCATCTGTGGGGCAGCCGGTTTCGCATGGCGAACTCGCGCAGCCGCAGCGTATCGGGTGAATAGCAGGAGCCGATTATCCGGAACCCGGAACCGAGCCCGATCAGCAGGTGCCGGCGCACCAGGTAGGCACGCAGGATCAGATCGCTGAGAACGAGATCGTGAGCCACCAGTTCACGGACCCGCGCGGCCGGGACGACGAGGATCTCGCCGTCCTCGATCGCCTCGGCGGTGAAGAACGCCACCTGGCCTTCCAGCAGCCCGAGCTCGCCCAGGAATCGGCCGGGTCCGTGCACCCGCAGTATCCGGCGTTCGCTTTTTTCCGCATCCTCGTCGATGATCGCGACCTTGCCCGAGAGGATCACGAAGAAATCCTTACTGGGTTCGCCCTCTCGGATCAGTACCTCGCCGGCGCGTACCGGTCGGCGCGCGCCACCGGCTTCGAGCGTCGCGATCTGGTCGTCCGTCAGCCGTGGGAATGCTCCCTGCTCGTCCGGGGTCTCGTCGTCGGCCTGCGGGGTGTCGGGGACGGGCATGGTGTCCTCAGACGAGGTTCTGGTCGACATAGCACCAGCGCCAATCTTCACCCGGTTCCATCGACTGGACGATCGGATGGCCGATGACGCGAGCGTGCGCGCTCGCGTGCTTGCCCGGTGAGGAGTCACAGCAACCGACGTGTCCGCATGTCAGGCACAGCCTCAGATGTACCCACGGAGTGCCGAGGCGAAGACATTCCTCGCAGCCCTGCGGGGTCCGGGGTACGACGGGCTGGATGGCGGTCACGTGTGGGTCCACCGGGACAGAAGTCATGGCCTGGTCTCCTTGCCTGCCTTTTCCGCGAGCGCCTGATCGAGCCAGGCCCGCAGTTGTGGTACCGGAGCGGCGCCCGCCTGACGTGCCAGGACCTCGCCCCGGTCCATCACCAGCAGAGTCGGCACGGCGCGGACGGCGAACCGTTCGGCGGTCCGCGGCGCAGCATCCACGTCGGTCTTCACCAGCTTGATCCGACCCGCGCGTTCCCGGGCGAGCTGCTCGAGCGCCGGACTGACCATGCGGCACGGGCCACACCAAGTCGCCCAGAGGTCGACGAGTACAGGCACCGAGGACGTCTCGGCGATCTCCGCGAAGTCGTCATCTGCTGCCGAGGCGATCCAGGGCAGCGGCTCATGGCAGTTACCGCAGCGCGGTGTGCCTGCCCCTGCTGCGGGGACCTTGTTCATCTTGCCGCAGTTCGAGCATTTCACCCTTTCTGATCTCATGACGGCCCCCTTCTCACGCCGCCGCGACAGCGGGTTCGGCGTAGGCGACGAAAAGCTCGCCGCCGTCCACCGTGACACGGATGACGCCACCCGGTTCGATCTCGCCACGCAACAGTGCGCGACCTATCCTGGTCTCGACCTCGTGAGCGATGTATCGCCGCAGCGGCCGCGCACCGTAGACCGGGTCGAAACCGTGTTCGGCGATGAGCCGGCGTGCTTCCGGGGTGATATCCAGATGTATCTGCCTCTGTGCCAACCTATTTCGTAGTTCGGTCACTTGTAGCTCCACGATGTGCTCGATCTGGGACAGGGTGAGCGGGGTGAACAACACGATGTCATCGACCCGGTTGAGGAATTCGGGCCGGAAGTGACCGCGCAGTTCCGCCAGCACCCGCTCGCGCGCGTCCGGCTTGATCTCGCCGGTGGCTGTGACTCCGTCGAGGAGGTGATGGGATCCGATATTGGAGGTCATGATGATCACGGTGTTGCGGAAATCGACCTGCCTGCCCTGGGAATCGGTGATCCGGCCGTCATCGAGCACCTGCAGCAGGGTATTGAAGACGTCGGTGTGAGCCTTCTCGATCTCGTCGAAGAGCACCACCGAGTACGGCTTGCGGCGTACTGCCTCGGTGAGCTGGCCGCCCTCGTCATAGCCGACATACCCGGGGGGCGCGCCGATGAGCCTGCTCACCGTGTGGCGCTCCTGGTACTCGCTCATGTCCAGGCGCACCATATTGTCTTCACTGTCGAAGAGCGCCCCGGCCAGTGTCTTTGCGAGCTCGGTCTTTCCCACGCCGGTCGGGCCCAGGAAGATGAACGAGCCGATGGGCCGGCGGGGGTCGCGGATCCCGGACCGCGCCCGGATCACCGCGTCGGCGACCAGTTGCACCGCCTCGTCCTGGCCGATGACCCGTTCGTGCAGAATTTCGTCGAGCTTCAGCAGCTTCTCCCGCTCACCTTCCTGCAGCCGGGCGACCGGGATGCCCGTCCATGCGGCCACGATCTCCGCGATCTCGTCTTCGGTGACCACCTCACGCAGCAACGGATTCCCGCCTTGTCTGGTGGCCAGTCGCTCTTCCGCCGCCTCGAGCCTGCGTTCCAGCTCGGTGATCTCGCCGTATCGCAGCTGGGCGGCCCGATCGAGGTCGTAGTTGCGCTCCGCTTCCTCGGCTTCGTGGCGGAGTCGTTCCAGCTCTCCGCGCAGCTCCTGCACCCGCCGGATCGACTGCCGCTCCGCCTCCCACTGAGCGTGCCGGGCGTCGGCTTCGGCGCGCAGGTCGGCCAATTCCTTGCGCAGCTCTTCGAGGCGGGCCTTACTGGCCGCGTCCGCTTCCTTGGACAGCGCGGCCTCTTCGATCTCCAGCCGGGTGACTTTACGGGTGAGTTCGTCGAGTTCGGCAGGCATCGAGTCGATTTCGGTGCGCAGCCGCGCGCAGGCCTCATCCACCAGGTCGATCGCTTTGTCCGGGAGGAAGCGGTCGGTGATGTACCGATGCGAGAGAGTCACAGCGGCCACCAGTGCGCCGTCCTGGATCTTCACACCGTGGAACACCTCGAGGCGTTCCCGGAGGCCGCGCAGGATCGAGACCGCATCCTCGACAGTGGGTTCGTCGACCATCACGGTCTGGAAGCGGCGCTCCAGGGCCGCGTCGGATTCGATGTGCTTGCGGTACTCGTCGAGTGTGGTGGCACCGATCATATGGAGTTCGCCGCGGGCGAGCATCGGTTTCAGCATATTGCCGGCGTCGAGTGCCCCCTCGCCGCCGACCGATCCCGCGCCGACAACGGTATGCAATTCGTCGACGAACAACAGGATGCGGCCCTCTGCTGCCTTCACCTCGGACAGCACCGCTTGTAGTCGCTCTTCGAACTCGCCGCGGTATTTCGCACCGGCCACCAAGGAGCCCATATCGAGCGAGAAGATCGTCTTGTCACGCAGGCCCTCGGGCACGTCGCCGCGGACGATGCGCTGGGCGAGGCCCTCGACGATCGCGGTCTTGCCCACACCGGGGTCGCCGATCAGTACCGGATTGTTCTTCGTCTTCCGGCTCAGGATCTGCGTTACTCTGCGGATCTCGGCATCCCGGCCGATGACCGGATCGAGTCTGCCTGCCCGTCCTTCGGAGACAAGGTCACGTCCGTACTTCTCCAAGGCCTCGTAGGCACCTTCCGGGGTTGCCGAGGTGACGCGCTGATTGCCACGCACCGCGGTCAGGGCGGTGAGGAAGGACTCACGCGTGATCCCATGACCGGCGAGGACACGTCCGGCCGCACTGGCCGACCCCTCCTCGGCGAGGGCCATCACGAGATGTTCCACCGAGACATAGGAATCCCTGAGTCGCTTCGACTCCCGTTCCGCGGCATCGAGCAGCTTGGCCAGGCGCTGGGTGATCATCACCTGACCGGGCGTCGCGCCGGGTCCGCTGACCTTCGGCCGGCGCGACAGTTCACGCTCCAGATCGGATCGCAGGGCATCGACGTTCGCGCCGGCCTGCTCGAGCAGTCTGGGGACCAGTCCTTCCGGCTGGTTGACCAGGGCCAACAGCAGGTGCTCTCCGTCGACCTCGGTGTGACCCATTCTGGTCGCGATATTCTGTGCTTCCTGCAGGGCTTCTCGTGACTTCTCGGTCAGGCTGCCGGTGTCCATGGGGGCGTCCTCCTTCTGCGGGAAGCGGCTTCGAGTTCTTCGATTCGATCCAGCAGATCGAGCACAAGCCCGATTGCCGAGTAGTTCAGTCCCAAACCGGTTCTCAGCCGTTGGATGCGGGCGGCGTGGGCGACCGCGGATGGTTCGAACGACATCTCGCCGCCGGCATCGCGGTGGGCGTCGAGCAATCCGAGAGCGACCAGTTTCCGGGCAAGGTCGGGGTGTAGTCCGGTTCGTTCGGCGAAGGCGTCCAGCGACAATCCGGTACGGCGAACCAAGACGTACCGCGCGCCCGGCAGTGGTGTGCTCATTTCACTTTCCTCGGATCGAAGTTCGATTCGGCGGCCAGTTGCTCGAACAGGTCCCGTTCGCGTGCTGTCGGTTTCGACGGCACCATCACTTTGATCTCGGCGTAGAGGTTGCCGGCGGCGCCACGTGGATTGGGCATTCCTTCTCCGCGCAGCCTCAGCTTCCGCCCCGTCGACGAGCCCGGCACCACTTTGACTTTCGCCTCACCACCCGGGGTGGGCACGACGACGGTCGCTCCGAGGACTGCCTCCCAGGGCGACACCGGCAGGTCGACATAGATGTCGCGACCCTGCACCCGGAACCGGGGATGCGGCCTGATCCGCACCACGAGATACAGATCTCCGGGCGGCGCGTCACCACCGCCCCGGCCGCCCTGCCCGGCCAGCCGGATTCGCTGCCCGTCCAGGACACCGGCCGGAATGTCGACGTCGTACTGCCGTCCATCCAGTCCGAGAGTGCGTTTGCCGCCCCGATACGCCTCTTCCAGCGTCAGTTCCAGTTCCGCTTCCTGATCCGCACCGGGAATCGGCCCGTACCCGCCACCGCCGGTGAACATCTGCCCGAAGAGATCCTCGAAGTCGACCGGACCCTGGCCACCGAAGCCTCGACCGAAGTGCACCCTTCCGCCCCCGCCGCCATATCCCCCACCACCGTATCCACCGGCGCCTGTCCGGACCCGTTCGTCGTAGTCCTCGGGCACTCGCCGGAAGTCGTCACCGAATCGGTCGTAGCGTGCGCGGGTATCGGGGTCGGACAACACGTGGTAGGCCTCGTTCACCTCCTTGAATGTGTCCTCCGCGGTGGGGTCCTTGTTCACATCGGGGTGATACTTGCGAGCCAGCTTCCGGTACGCCTGCTGGATTTCATCGGTGCCGGCGCCACGCGGGACTCCGAGGACTTCGTAGTAATCGCGCGCCATCACTGCTCACCCCTCGGGTCGGCTGACGACCACCGCGGCGGGACGCAACTGCCGCCCGTTTTCGCCGTAGCCCGGGCGCACGACCTCGATCACGGTCCCGGAATCCAGGTCGGGGCGGTCCACCACGCCGACCACTTCGTGCAGTTCCGGGGAGAACGGCACACCGACCTCGTCGTGGCGCTCGAAACCGAACTGTGACAGCACCTGCACCGCCTGATCCCGGATCGCCTTCACGCCCTCGACAACAGCCTGCGGACCACCGCCGGCATGGGCCAGCGCGAGCTCCAGATTGTCCAGCACCGGCAGCCACGCCGCGGAAACCTTCGCCGCCTCCGCAGCGCGTTCCCGGCCCAGATCCTTGGCGTAGCGTTTGCGCAGGTTGTCCAGATCCGCGAGGGCCCTGCGCCAGCGGTCCTCGAGTTGAGCCGACTCGGCCTCTGTACCGGTGTGATCAGGCGGTGTCTCGGCCTGATCCCGGTCGGTACGCTCGGTGGCCGACTCGGTCGTCGAACGATCTGCAGACCTCTCCATCGCGTACCTCAGCTCCGGTCGAATTCGGCGTCGATCACGTCGTCGTCACCCGACGACGCGGTGTCTCCGCTGCCTGCCCGGTGGCCGTCGCTGCCTGCCTGGACCGGTGCGAGCCCGTACAGCAATTGCTGCAACTCCGAGGTGAGCGGCTGCACCTCCGCCGGTGAAGCACCGTCGTTCACAGCCTTCCTGGCGTCGGCGATCAGCATCTCGGCGCGTGCCCTGTCGTGCGGCGGGGCACTGTCACCGAGTTCGGCGAGCCGCCGTTCCACCTGATAGGCCACCGAATCGAGCGCGTTGCGCGCATCGACCGCCTTGCGTAGCGCCTCGTCCTCACTCCGGTTCCGTTCGGCCTCGGCCAGCATGCGCTCGACCTCGCCCTGATCCAGATTGCCCTGCTCACTGATCGTGATGCTCTGTTCCTTACCGGTGTCCTTGTCGCGAGCGGTGACATTGAGGATGCCGTTGGCGTCGATATCGAAAGTGACTTCGACCTGGGCCTCACCCCGTGGCGCGGGGCGGATGTCTTCCAGCCGGAACCGTCCCAGCACCCGATTGTCAGCGGCTCGTTCGCGTTCGCCCTGCAGCACCACGACATCCACTGCCGACTGATTGTCTTCCGCGGTGGAGAACACTTCACTGCGCCGAGCCGGGATCGTGGTGTTGCGCTCGATGATCTTGGTCATCACCCCGCCCTGGGTTTCGACGCCGAGGGACAACGGGGTGACATCGAGCAGCAGCACATCGGAGACCTCGCCCTTGAGCACGCCCGCCTGGACCGCGGCGCCGAGCGCAACGACCTCGTCGGGGTTGACGCTCATATTGGGGTCCTTGCCGCCGGTGAGCCGGCGCACCAGTGCCTGCACCGCCGGAATACGCGTCGAACCGCCGACCAGGATCACCTCGTCGATATCGTTGGCGGTGACCTTGGCGTCACTCATCGCCTGCTTCACCGGACCGAGGCAGCGTTCCACCAGATCGGCGGTCAGATCCTCGAACTTCGAACGCATGATCGTCGTGGTGAGATGCTTGGGACCGTTCGCGTCAGCAGTCACAAAAGGCAAATTGACCTGCGCCTGCGTCACCGAGGACAACTCGACCTTGGCCTTCTCGGCCGCCTCGAACAGGCGCTGCAACGCCTGCGGATCCTTGCGCAGATCGATATTCTCCGCACTCTGGAATTCGTCGGCGAGGTAGTCCACCAGCCGCCTGTCGAAGTCGTCGCCGCCGAGGTGGGAGTCACCGGCCGTGGACCGCACCTCGACCACCCCGTCGCCGACATCGAGCAGGCTCACATCGAACGTGCCGCCACCGAGGTCGAAGACCAGCACGGTCTCATGGGTCTGCTTGTCCATGCCGTAGGCCAGCGCCGCGGCGGTCGGCTCGTTGATGATCCGCAGGACTTCGAGGCCTGCGATCCGACCGGCGTCCTTGGTGGCGTTGCGCTGCGCGTCGTTGAAATAGGCAGGAACGGTGATGACCACTTCCTTGACCTTCTCACCGAGGAATTTGCTCGCGTCGTCGACGAGTTTGCGCAGCACCAAGGCGCTGATCTCCTCCGGCGCGTATTTCCTACCCCGCACGTCGAATCGTGCCTCACCGTTGTCCCCCGGCACGACGTCGAAACTCACTGCCTTGGCTTCCTCGGAGATCTCGTCGAAATGACGTCCGATGAAGCGCTTCGCCGAGTAGATCGTGCCCTTCGGATTCAGAATCGCCTGCCGGCGGGCGAGCTGACCCACCAGGCGCTCGCCGCTCTCGGTGAACGCCACCACCGACGGCGTGGTGCGTGCCCCCTCGACATTGGAGATGACCACCGCCTCGCCGGCTTGCCAGCTCGCGATGACCGAGTTGGTGGTGCCCAGGTCGATGCCTACTGCAGTTGCCATGACTCATTCCCTTCGATCGGTCCGGCCGGTGAGCAGGCAGACGGCTTCGTCCACAGCGTCGAGTCGGCGAGGACCTCGTAGTGACATGGTTGTGACCGGATCGATGTGCAGTTGCGCCGACCGTCCTGCAGCACCCGACGAGCGGGCCGAGCGCAGCGCCGAACACCCACCTGCGCGGTGCCCGAGGCCTGTGAGCAGCGGCTGGACTCACCCGAGTAACAGCCGAACAGTATGCACGCAGCGGCGACTCGCGCCGCTTCTCATCCGTAGTCGCACCCGCTCCAAACGGCTCGGCAGCACGGCCGACGATCACCGGTCGTGCACCGCGCAAGGCCGGCCGGAGAGGTAGTCGACGTCGCTTCCGGCGACGGCACAGCTATCCACGTCGCCCACCGATGATGCCGGTCGGCTCGGACCGGCCGTCGGGGCCCCGGCACTGGACTCTGACATCACGCCCCTTCGGCGTCGATGATTCGAGGCTCACCGAACCGCGCGCATACCGATTCGGTACCTGGTCGGTCAATGGTTGAACTCACGCGCGACCCAACCGTAAAAGTTCTTCATTCGCCTATGGACATACGACGAACCGGAGACGATATGCGGGAGCATTATCCAGCGACCGATGCGTTGAGCGTGCCCATACGAGCCGCATGAGCAGCAGGGCTCCCGATACACAAATTATCGCAGCGGATGCATTGTGTGACAAGTTTCGATCGAGCCGGAGTCCCGGACGGTTCAGCCCTGACAACCCTCCCTCCGAACCGTGCGAAATACAGCCGCCTCAGCCTCAGGTAGAGCATCAGGCCGTCGAAGGTCGACAACAATACCCGGTCGCGGGTTCCAATTCGGTTTCAGGACGGCGGCAACTCGGGCATCGTTGTCACAAGACGTCGCCAACCTTTCGAAGGGGTCGGAATTCTCTGCGGAATCAATTCGGTGAAACTTCGCCAGCGTGCATCGAAAAACTCCAGTTCGATACGGTTCACACCGCCAAGATCTCACTGCGACAGCTGAAGCATGATCCAACGCGGTGACCACGAGCCCGGAATTCCTTCTCGAGTCGAGCATCCACGCCACGGACGGATCGAAGTCGGCAAGCCACAGCGTTGGATCAAACGGACCCTCAGGCGTTCGGCAGACTTGGCAGTGGCGGGAACCCTGCCGAGCCGAGGTCGCGGCTGGCGCTCACTGGTCGTGGCCGGATATTCCACTGGCCTGTTGACCTACGCCGGCTGTGTCGGATGTGGCCTCAGCGCCGCGAAACGGCGTGCCCTGCAACCATTGGTCGACCGGCTCACTGTCGCCGAGTCCCCTTGGACGTGCCGCCTCCCCCGTCGGTGGCCGCTACTGCGACGTGGCTTCGCCCCTATCCGGTCGGCGAAGTGGAATATTGCGAGTTCACAGGAGTTCCATACGCCACTCGGTTTTGTTGCCCGGGTTCAACATTGACTATCGACCGAATACGGGAACCGAGTTCCGGGTCTCGGACCGCTCCGGGTCTATGAGCGTGGAACTCGTTCAGTGGCTATCAGATCGGCGAGCTCGTCGATGGTCAGTTCGTACATGGACTGGATGGTCCACAAACCGCCGCGGCGCAGTCCGAATTCGACTTCGGCCCGATGGAAGATGCGGACCAACTCCAACGAACTCATCCCGTGGAGCACTAGGGACGATTTCGGGTCGATGTCTTCTATCGCTGGGCCGAACTCGCTGCTGATCAACGTCAGAAGCCACTGGAGTTCCGTTGCGGAGCCATTCCGGCCCCGAACTGCCTCCCGGCCGTTCGACGGCCGAGGTGGCGGCGCGGCACCCCCCAACGCCTCGCGTGTCGCCGCGGAGAACTCGTCCAGCGAAGCGTGGATCTGGGGATTCCAGCGGGCACAGATTTCGAGGTTCAGCTGTGGGTCCCGTCCCGACTCGAGATCCTCCACCGTTCGGTACAGGAACCGCTGGAATAGAACCACAGCTTCCTCAGCGCGACGTGCTGAGGCCAGTACTGCGTCCGGACCCAGTACGAATACCGTCGCGCACGAACGTCGTACGTTCTGGACCAGCGAATCGGCCGTATGCAGGCGACCCCTGATCGTGGCGGCATTCCGTCCCGGCCCGTGTATAGAACGCAACACTCCAGCCAGCTCGTCACGGGCTTGGACACCGGCATCGAGGAACGCGCTGTAGGCGTCGCAGCGCTTTTCGCGATGCCATTGCGCCTGGGTGCCGGTGACCTGCTGGCCGACCTGCCGTCGATTGAACCAACCGGTGACAGTCGCCGCCCCGCCCACGCCGGCTGCCCCGACGGCTGTCCCGATCACCGCTATCCACGCCGGATCCATTCCCAGAGACTATGTCGGCCAGCGTATTCGGCAGCCCACTACGGCTGATCGAATCGGCTCGAAGCTGTTTCGAGTACCTCTCACCCGCTGTACATGCTGATCGGCTCGAGCCACAGCCACAGAATTGGCGGTTCTCTGGCCACTGACCGACTGTGCGCAACCGAGCCGGCGAGGCCTGCGCGACGACAAGACCCCCGACGAGGTGGACCTCCCGGGCTCGCACTGAGCCCGCCGCGGCCGCGTCGATGCTTTCCGTCAGACCACCGGGCCACGACGGCCGAGGCGGCCCGTGTTCGGGCACTCGTGAAGCGGACAAAGGCTGCTCACCCCGAATCGACTCGGAGACGGCCCGGCTGGGCGGGAATCCTACGGCGTCACACCGAGGCTTCGCGGCTCTCGACGTCGGACACGGTCGAGGTGGCCGTGGCGAGGACGGCGTCGAAGGCGTTCACGACGGGGGTGTGGACGTAGGAACTCTGGATCCGGATGCGGTCGGGGCAACCGGACGTGTGCGCCCGAGCCCGGCGGAGATCGGCGAGGCCGAGATCGAGGCCGGCGTCGGCGAACGCGGCCTCGACACTGCCCGGCTCCGGTGGCGGCAGTGGTGTGTCCTCGATGGCGAATCCGAAGCGCGCGTCCTCGTCGGGGCGCATATCGGCGGTGTTTCCGGTGATACCGGTCAGCGCGAGGGCGAAGTAGTCGTCGCCCAGGCGGTCGTGCAGGTACTGCCCCATGGGCAGTCCTGTGAGGTTGCCGTCGAAGAAGACCGGCGTCCGCTGGATATGCGCGTTGTGGGCCGCCAGCACGACGCGGGCCTCGGGTCCGGAACGTTCCAGGTGCCACAGCACCGATTCGGCCATGAAGGCGTCGCGCGCCGAGGTGTCGGCGGTCAGCCCGCTGCCGGAGTACAGGCCGGCCATGGCCCGAAACCCGTAGTCGGCGTGACAGGCAGCCTCGAGCCGGCGCCGGGCGATCTCGTACTCACGCTGGTCACCCCGGGCTGTGTACAGCGGTGCGAGGGCACGGACCCGGATGAGCAGACGCGCCAGGATCGCGCTGAGAGCGTTCTGCTCCGCGGAGGCCAGACGGGCCCAGGCCGGTGCGGCCGCGGCCGCGGAGGCGCCGGCGAAGGACCCGGCGATCCGCATGGCCTCCCGGATCGCCGGGACCACCTCGGGATCGACCTGGCTCAGGTAGTCGGCGACCGGGGCCAGCGCGGGCAGCAAGGACCCGCCGGCCGCCGGAATATCTATCCCGGCGAACCGCACCGGCACCTCGGCCGTGGCGTTGTACCGGCGTATCCAGTGCAGCGGTTCCTCGACTCCCACCGGAATCGCCGCGGCCAGATGCGCCGCCAGGTCGTCGTCGGAACCGGCCCCCCGGCCCCAGGCGTCCAGAGCGAAGCCTTCGCTGAATCCGTATTCGAAGGCCAGGACGGTGAACCCACAGCGCTCGACCAAGAACCGCAGGATGCGCCGGCGCAGCAGCGAGAACTCGGTGATGAAGTGGGAGTTCTCGCCGATCGCGACGACACGCGCGGCGCCGATGGCGCCGCGCAGCGGCTCCAGGTCGTCCAACGGTGCCGCCGGGTCGAGATGCGCGAGTTGTACCGCATGGTCGCGGAGCAGGTCGGCGAAGGAGACAGGAGAGGACGGGGCGGGCATCCGGACGGCTCGATTCTGTTGTCGGAACGCGTAACAGGCGGTTCGGCGGGCCGTCGCACCAGGCCTGCCCGGAGCCGACCGGTGCGACCGTGCCCGTTCCTCGGGGGAACGCGCGGTCGGTGCCGACGCCGCGGCGGGCCGGCCGGGCCGCGTTGCCATAAGTGCGACTGTTGTCGCATTAAGATAGCGGCACGACTCACCGCGAGCAACCGCATTCACCGCGCGGACTCCTCGGGCACCACGACTCGCCCTCTGCCGACCGGCTGTCCGCGGCGGCGAAGTAGCCACTATCCGGAAATTCCGGACACCCGGGCGTCGACCGGTACATCCTCTGGGTATGAGTAAGCAGCCGCCCGCCGACCCCGAAATTCCCGGCGCGACCGGATCTCCCTGCGCGTATCGCGACACCGCGAGCCCCCGTCTGCTCTACGCCGTCCGGCACGGCCAGAGCACCATCAATGCCGGACTCCGGCCCGCCACACCCACCGAAGCCGACGATATGGTCGTCGAACTGACCGACCTGGGAGTGCGTCAGTCCGTCGCCCTCGGCCGATGGGCTGCCGCGCTGCCGGCCGGACAGCTCCCGGAAATCGTCCTGTGCTCACCGTATCGCCGGGCGGCGCGCACGTGGCAGCTCGCCGAAGCCGAACTCCGGGCAGCAGGCGTCGCGCTGCCCTGCCGCATGACCGACCCGCGGTTGTACGACCGCTTCCGCGGCACACTGGCGCATATTCCCGTCTCCGAGGTACGAGAGCGGTATCCCGAGCAGTATGCGGCCGAGCAGGCCGACCCCCTCGGCTATCGGCCACCCGGCGGTGAATCCTTCCTCGATGTCGCCGACCGCGTGCGGGGGGTGCTCGACCGCATCGCCGCCGATACCCGCCACCACCGGGTATTGATCGTCGCGCACGACGCGGTGATCCTGCTGCTGCGCCGCCTGCTCGAGCACCTCGACGACACCGCGACGCTCGCCGTCGCCGACCGGGGGCTGGCCGGAAACGCCTCGGTGACCGCGTGGGCGCGGGAGGCCGACGACTACCGCCTGCTGTACTACGACCACCGCGAGCATCTCCCGCGGACCTGACCGTCCGGCCGGACGCCGGCTTGTCCCGCGGTCGCGGCATTGTTACTGTCCGATTCGTACACGTTCTCAGGGCGGGGTGGAATTCCCCACCGGCGGTCATGGCATCCGGTCGGATCCGGTGCACGAGCCCGCGAGCGCCACGGTGTCCTCGGACACCGTGGGTCGAGCAGATTCCGGTGTGATCCCGGAGCCGACGGTCACAGTCCGGATGGAAGAGAACGCGGCATCGGAGCGCCCCCACGGGCGGCTCCTGTTCGCGTCGTCATGCCCTGGGTGACACAGCGAGCAGGAGGAACAGAATGTCACCCACACCGAACCGCATCGCCCTCGTCGCCGCCCGGTGGCACGCCGAGATCGTCGACCGGGCCGTCACGGCCTGCCGCGCCGGGCTCACCGAGCGCGGAATCGTCGATATCGACGTGATCGAGGTTCCAGGCGCCTTCGAAATACCGTTACGGATCCAACAATTGGCCGCCACCGGCCGGTACGCCGGCCTGGCGGGCTGCGCCCTGGTGGTGGACGGCGGCATCTACCGGCACGACTTCGTGGCGGCGACCGTGGTGGACGCGTTGATGCGCATACAGCTCGACACCGGTGTACCGGTCTTCTCGGCGGTCCTGACCCCCCATCACTTCCACGAACACGCCGAGCATCTGGAGTACTTCACCCGGCATTTCGAGATCAAGGGCGCGGAACTGGCCGCCGCGATCGCGGCCACGGTGTACGCCGAGCCGGCCGCCGTCTGACCCGAACGCGGAACGCCGCCGGTCGGGCACACCCCGGCGGCGTTCCGGTCCTCCGGATCGGAGCACCTCAGAGCGGCGAACCCCCGCCGTCCACGACGAGTTCGGCGCCGGTCGTGTAGGTGGCGTCGAACGCCAGGAACACCACCGCCCGCGCGACTTCGGCCGGTGTCCCGGACGCAGCATGTGGTCGCCGACGGGCGGGCCCTCGCCATCGTGCCTGTCGACGACCGGCGCAGTACGCTCCGCGCCGATCTCGCCGTGATCCCGATCGACGGCATCGAGCCGTGCCGGGTCACCGTGTTCACCCGCCGCGGCGAACGCGACCCGCTCGTCGCGAGCTTCCTGGGATCCGCGAAGGAGCATCTCCGCCGCGACCCCCACCGCGCCCGCTGACCGTTCCGGGCACGGTCCCGGTCGGCGCCGGACGGCTCAGAACGCGTAGCGCACCGTCAACCAGGGCGTCCGCTCGGCGATGAGACCGGTGAGGGTATCCACTCCGGCGGCTTTGACGTGGTTGCGGTAGCGCACGTTCCACATCCCCGAACCGGATCGTTTGGCCTGCTGGGCGGCCGGCTGCCACAGCAGGTCCTCGGCCTTCGGATGCCAGCCGAGGTTGACCTCGTGCAACTGTTCGTTGTGGGTGAGCATGATGATCTCCGCGGCCGCCTGCGCCTTGAAGGCGGACCCCGTGCCGTCGCACAGCTGCTCCAGCAGTTCGGCCCAGTCCCGCTCCCAGCCGGGGCGGACGACGACCGGGGAGAAGTTGACGTGGACTTCGTAGCCCGCCGCCACGAAGTCGTCGATCGCGGCGATGCGCTGCCGGATGGGCGTGGTGCGCAGATCCAGCAGCCGGGCGTCGGCCTCGGGCATGAGCGAGAACCGGATCCGGGTCCGGCCCCGCGGGTCCAGATCGAGCAGGTCGCGGTTGACGTATTTGGTGGCGAACGAGGCCTTCGCGGTAGGCCAGGAGCGGAACGCCGTGATCAGGTCGGCGACATTGTCACTGACCAGTGCGTCGATCGAGCAGTCGCTGTTCTCCCCCAGGTCGTAGACCCACGCGTGGGGATCGCACTGGTTCGGCACGGTCTTGGGCCCCTGCCTGCGCACATGCCGGCCGAGGTAGCCGACGATCTTGTCGATATTGGTGAATACCGTGATCGGGTTGGCGTAACCCTTGCGGCGCGGAACGTAGCAGTAGGCGCACGCCATCGCGCAGCCGTTGGATGTCGAGGGCGCGATCCAGTCGGCCGAACGCCCGTTCTCCCGGGCCGTCAGCGACTTCTTCACCCCGAGCACCAGGTCCTCGGTCTTGACCCGGATCCAGCGGTCGATATTGCCCGCGTTGCCGTGCAACCGGTCGATCTGCCAGTGGGACGCGACCGGAATGATCTCGGCATCGGGGAAGCGCGCACGCACCTGGCGGCCGCGCGGGCTCGCCAGCGCCTCCGGTTCGGCCCACAGGCGACGGACGTCCAGCAGGCGGGGTCCGGGTGTGGGCCGGGTCGGGCCCTGGGCCGCGGAAGAGGCAGTCATGATCCCTGCCTACTCCACACCCCCGACATTCCGGCGCCGACCGACTGCCGCGTGTCGGGAGACACTGCCGACACTCCCCCGGACGCCGCTCGCTTCCTATCCTGGAAGGACACGCGTAGTTCCTGGTCACCGAGACGAAGCCACCGCCAACACAGGAGCACCCATGGCCACTCTCCATTTCACGGAAACGACCGACGCGACACCCGAACAGTTCATTGCCGCGCTCACCGATTTCGGGCCGGGCCGCGAAAAACTGTTCGGCAACAGTGCCGACGAATACCTCGAGGTGCACCACCGCGGCCCCACCGAAGCCGACGTCACGGAGGGGTCACGCGGAATCTGGGAACGCCTGCACTACGACTGGTCGGACCCTCACCGGGTCGTCATGACGACCACCGACTCCAATCTCTGGGGTGGCCACTCCGGCCACACCTACACCTTCACACCCCGCCCCGACGGTAAGACCGACGTGGACGTCCTCGTGGTGCGCGAGGGCAAGAACCTGACGGGCCGGGCGCTCGGAGCCGTGGTCGGGTCCGTCGGCCGGGGCGTCCTGAGGAATGCGTTCCACAAGACGATCGAGGCCGTCGAAGCCCGCGACAACGGTACCGGCCGGAGCTGAGATCCGGCGCGAAAAGGCGGCGGTACCGGACGCTGCCGAGCGCCACGGGGCAGGTCGGCAATCGAAGGGGATCCGCCCGAAACGCCCTGCGTGTACCCGGACAGACCTACGATGTGAGCAGAGGATGGCATCCACTGTTTGCTGTGCGTCGTAGGAGCCGGCCATGAGCCCCCGAATCGTGCACCCGAACACACGACCGCAGATACCGCCCCGGCCGCCGCCCGGAGGACGGACCGGTGGCTCGCTGTCCGCCGAGCGCCCCGACGCGCCCCGTACCGACGATCGGAGCGTCGGCAGCCGGCTCGCCGGCCTGGATCGCGGCACGCTATTACTCGCGGTCGGTACCTGCCTGCTGTTCGGACTCTGCGTCACCGCGATATCGCATTCGGCGGTGCTGGCGACGACCGCTGTCGCCTGCATGGCAACCGGCGTGGCGGCGGTGCTGGTCATCCTGCGGCCCCCGTGCTGAACAGCGAGCCCGATGCTCCCGGCGGGCCGATCGGTCGCTCCCGGAACACGGCCGGCCGCCCGGGTCGTAGCGCGTCACCAGGTGTAGAAGCCCCTGCCCGGTCTTCCGGCCCAGATGCCCTTCGGCGACCTTCTCCCGCAGGATCCCCGTGGCGCGAATCGGGCACCGACCTCACGGGCGAGGTGTTCGGCGATGGCGAGCCGGACATCCAGACCGACCACATCGGTCGTACGCAGTGGACCCATCGGGTGTTTGTAACCCAACGTCATCGCCGCGTCGATATCCGCGGCGGAGGCGACGCCGTCCTCGAGCATGCGCATGGCTTCGAGTGCGATCGCGACACCCAGCCGTGAGGAGGCGAAGGACCGTCGCGGCCCTGCTACGTCGCGATCGGCGGCGGACGACCGCCCGGTCAGCCGACGGGCAACCCGCTGAGGATCGGGACGAAACCCCAGTCCATCACGCGTGCGGCGTCGGCCGCCGCGGCGGCCAGATCGTCGGGTGAGCTGTTCAGGACCACACCAATCAGCCGTTGCGCACCCCGGGAGGCTTCGAACAGCAGGCAGGTTCCGGCGGCATTCGTGGACCCGGTCTTGATTCCGGTGGTGCCGGGATAATCCCGGAGCAGCCCGTTGGTGGTCTCCCAGACGTGGTCCCGGTTCGCAGGACCCGCGGACAGGTGGTGGACCTGCGATCCGACGATCTCCCGAAAGACCGGATCGGCCATCGCGTGCCTGCCCAGCCGGACCAACTCCGCCGGGGTCGAGTAGGTGGCGAAATCATCGGGGGCCGGTAGGCCGCTGGGGTCGCTGAAATGTGTGTTCGGCATCCCCAGCCGCTGCGCGGTGGCGTTCATCTCGGCAATGAACGCGTCCGGCCCCGGCCCGAAAGCCTCGGCCAGGGCATAGGCGGCGTCGCACCCCGAGGGCAGCATCATCGCGTACAGCAACTCGCGCGCGGTGAGCACCTCACCGGGGGCCAGGCCCGCGGTACTTCCGCCGTAGGCGGCGGCATAGTCGACGGCGGCGCGCGACACCGTGACCGGACGCTCGAGATCGCCCGATTCGAGCACGACCACCGCCGTCATCACCTTGGTGATACTGGCGATCGGGACGCGGGTATCCGGCTGCCGCGACCACATGATCACACCGGTACCGGCTTCGGCCAGCGCCGCCGCCGGGGCCCGCACTCCCTCCGGTTGCAGTGTCAGCGGGAACGGAAGCTGAGCCGAGCCGCCGGGAACCGGGGCGGCCGCGACGGTGGGCGCGAAGACGACGAGTATTCCGGCGACGGCCGCCGTCAGTACACGGACATAGGTTCGCATCGCCATATTGTGTCGGCCGACCTCGCCGAACAGCGGGATTTGCGACGGGAGTCGCGATCGCTCACCCGGTCGACGAGACCGACCGCCGGCCGCCCCCGGCACCTGCGGCTGTCAGGCGTTCTGCCTGATCTCCGCGAAGCTCGCCCACTGGACTTCGGCGATATCGTTCGCCTCGTCGTTGAAGGTCGTATCGATCCACTCGATGATCTGATCCTCCACGTTCCGCAAAACGGACTCCGGCACATCGACCGGGGAGGTCATCTCGAGGGAGAAATAGGTGCGCTCACCCGGATCCTGGCCGGGATGCTCCTCGGCCCAGTCCAGATGCATCCGGTGCTCTCCTTCGGCTTTCGGCGCCAGTTCTGTTGTCGCCCGGTCGAATTCGGGGAACTTCGCCAGTTCGCCGACCGCGGCCGAGCGCACGGAATCGGCCTGCGCGGGAAGGCAGTACAGCTGGACAACCAGATAGCTACTCACGCTACCGGCCACATCCTCTCGGTTGATCGCATGGCAGTGCCGCTCGATCCGTGGAATCGGTGAACTCGCGGCCACGGCAGCATATCTCGGCATCGGCCCACTGTCGGCGGCGGCTCGAGTGCCGGCGTGCCATCCGTTCCCTCCACCGACAGACCGCGTCCCGATCGGCCGAGGAGGTGGCAGCCGAGGACCGGGCAGCGGAACCGGTCGGCGCACGGAAAGACTCGGGATATCGGTGGCCCGCGTACACCGTCCTACCCGGCGACCGGGTACCGCCGCAACCGCCCGGTGCCGGCACGGCCTCGGCCCTCGGCGTGTGCGGCGTCGCGCTGGTCGCCGGCTCGCCACCGCGACGGCACCGGCGACGACCGGCGCGAGCAGCGCCGGGATCGACGACCGGTTACGCCGACGACGACCTCGTACGGTTACGGGTCTGCCGGGTACCCGGCCGGGCCGGCGCGGCCGGCGGCCTCGTCGGATCGGACGCGCGCCCGGTCGGTGACCGCCGTGAGCAGGCGCCTCGCGAAGACTTCGAACCCGGTCCGGAAGTCCGCGGGCGCTCGTACGGTGAAATCGGCGTCGAGGAAAGCCAGTGCGCCGACCAACCACTGCCAGGTGTCCAGCCGGACTGTGACGCAGGCGTGCCGGTCGTCGTGGGCGGCGATATCCGCGTGCTGATAGGTCAGCACATCCGCGACCCGTTCCGGCGGCGCCGCGACCAGCAGGTCGACGCGCTGTTTACCGGAGTCGAGGCCACGCTGCAGGTACTCGACCGCGGAATCGGCCGGTAGTGGACGCGGCTCGTACCGCCCGCCGGTTCGTAGCAACTCGCCCATCCGGTCCACGCGGAATACCCGCCAGTCCGCGCGATCGGTATCCCAGGCCAGCAGGTACCAGCGCAGATGCTGATGGACCTGGCGGTAGGGGTGGACCCGTCGAGGGCTCGTCACCCCGCGGACATCGGTGTAGGTGAAAGTCACGATCTCACGGTCCGCACTCGCGGCGGCCAGCGTGGCGAGGTGGTCGGGCGACACCCCGGGCGCGGCGCGCCGACCCGTATCCAGACCGGCGCGTATCGCCGCCACGCGCGGCCGGAGCCGGGCGGGCAGGAACTGGTCGATCTTGCCGTAGGCGCGGTTCGCGGCGTCGTCGAGCCCGCCGGCGGTCGCGGGGCCGGTGGCGCCGAGCGCGGCGAGACCGAGCAGGGTGGCGATCGCCTCGTCGTCGTCGAGGAGCAGGGGCGGCATCGTGCGGCCGGCTCGCAGCCGGTAGTAGCCGCCCGGACCCGGGCGGGTCTCCACCGGATAGCCGTAAGCGCGGAGTCGCTCGATATCGCGGCGCAGCGTTCGCGGGCTGGTATCGAGCCGCCGGGCCAGATCCTCACCGGAGTAGGCGCTCCCGGTCTGCAGTGTCGACAACAGCGCCAGCATTCGTTCGGTCACATCCGCCACCCCGCCGATTCTTCCGGGAATCGTGGTCAGGAACCGGCCACATCTGTCCCTAGCGTCGACTGCATGGATACGAGCAGCATCACCATCCGTGGCGCGCGCACCCACAACCTGGCCGGTCTCGATCTCGATATCCCCCGCCATCGGCTGGTCGTTTTCGTCGGCCGATCCGGCTCCGGGAAATCGTCCCTGGTCTTCGACACCGTGGCGGCCGAGGCCGGCTACCAGCTCAACGAGACCTATCCCCCGTTCGTGCGCAATCGGTTGCCGAAATGGGCGCGACCGCCGGTCGACCGCATCGACGGGGTGTCGCCGGTGGTCGTGATCGATCAGCGGCGCATCGGCGGCAACGCCCGCTCGACGGTCGGTACGATCACCGACACCTGGACCTATCTGCGGCTGCTGTACTCGCGGATCGGTGAGCCGTGGGTCGGGGATTCCGATCACTTCTCGTTCAACGAACCGGCGGGCATGTGCCGGACCTGCTCGGGGTTGGGCGAGGTGGTGGTCAGCGCGACCGAACGGTTTCTCGACCTGGACAAAAGCCTCGCCGAGGGGGCGATTCTGCTGCCCGGATTCGGCCACGGCGGCTACTGGTACGACCAGTACGCGGGTATCGGCGTCTTCGACCCCGATACGCCGCTGCGGGAATGGGGACGAACCGAGCGTGACGCACTGCTGTACGGCGGCGCCGCCGCGGCGCGGCTGGGCAACCGTCCGCCCGGGGACTACGAAGGAATAGTCGAGCGGTTCGAACGAATTCATCTGCACACCTCCGACAACCTGTCCGAGCGCAAACAGGAGACGATCCGCCGGTTCACCCGCGCCGAATGCTGTGCCGCGTGCGGCGGTGACCGGCTGAACGAAAAGTCGCGCGCTGTCACCGTGCTGGGTCGCACGATCGGTGAGATGGCCCGGATGGAAGTGGGCGAACTCGCCGGACTCGTGGCGACCCTCCGAGTGCCGCGGGTCGCGCCGGTGGTCGAGGCGCTGTGCGCCCGGCTGGACGCGATGACCACCATCGGACTCGGCTACCTCACCCTCGGCCGCGCCACCACGACACTGTCCGGGGGCGAGTCGCAACGCGTCAAAACGGTGAAACATCTCGGTTCGAGCCTCATCGAAATGACCTATGTGGTCGACGAACCGACCGTCGGCCTGCATCCCACCGATGTGGCATCGATGACCCGGCTGCTCGCCCGGCTCCGTGACAGCGGCAACAGCGTGCTGGTGGTCGAACACGATCCGGCCGTGATGGCGTGTGCCGATCAGATCGTGGAACTCGGTCCCGGCGCGGGCGCCGAGGGAGGCCGGCTGGTGTTCCAGGGCGCATTCTCCGACCTGCGCGACGCGGATACACCGACAGCGCGCGCACTGGCGCGGCAACGCACGGCCCGCCGGGAGCCACGGCAGGCGACCGGCAAACTCACCGTGGCCGAGGCGTACCGCAACAATCTGCGGGGGGTCACCGTCGATATCCCGACCGGCGTACTCACTGTGCTCACCGGCGTCGCGGGCTCCGGAAAATCCAGCCTGGCCGCCGAATTCGCCGCCCGGCACGAGGCGACGGTGCTCGATCAGAAACCGGTGAGTGCCACGCGCCGATCCACTCCGCTCACCTACACCGGGATCGCTCCCGCCGTCCGCAAACTCTTCGCCCGGCGCAATCGGGTACCCGCCGCGTTGTTCAGCGCCAACTCCGCGGGGGGCTGCCCGGACTGCGGCGGGCTCGGTGTCGTCCATACCGATCTCGCGTTCCTCGACGGGCAGGAGACCATCTGCGACAGCTGCCACGGGCGACGCTTCACCCCGGAAGCGCTCTCCCACACGGTGGACGGCCTGTCCATCGCCGATATCGACGACCTCACCGTCGCCGAGGCCATCGCACGGCTGCCCGAGCCGGCGATCACCCGGGCCCTGGAGCGGCTCGCCGAAGTCGGCCTCGGATACCTGCGGCTGGGCGAACCGCTGAGCGGACTGTCCGGTGGCGAATGTCAGCGGGTGAAGATCGCCAGAGAACTCCGGGAAGCCGCCGAACCCGCGGTGTATCTACTGGACGAACCGACCACCGGTCTGCATCCGGCCGATATCGAGACACTGTTGCATGTGCTCGACGCCCTGGTGGACGCCGGCCACACCGTGGTCGTCATCGAGCACAACCCCGAGGTGATCCGGCACGCGGACTGGCTGATCGACCTCGGTCCCGGCCCGGGCAGACACGGCGGAACGGTGCTCTTCGAAGGACCGGTGGCCCACTACACCGGCCACGCGTCGCCCACTTCCCGCGCACTCGACGCCGCGCACCGTGCGTAGCCGGTCGGCGCGGGGCGCGCGGGTCCGACGACCGCGGCCCCACACCGGTTCGCCGGCTCTTTTCGGCCGGTCCGCCGACGTCTAGACGACGTTGGCGGCGATCAGCAGATTCCAGATCTTCTCCTGATCGACGACTTCCACGCCGAGTTTCGCGGCCTTGGTCAGCTTGCTCTCGCCCACTCCCGCGCCGGTGACGAGCAGATCGGTGTTGGCCGAGACGGAGGAGGCCACCGTGGCCCCCGCCCGCTCGCACAGGCGTTGGAAGGTCGGGCGGGCGACCTTCTCGCCGGAGCGTGGGTCGCTGATCGCGCCGGTGATCACCACCGTCGTGCCGTCCAAGGGCGCACCGGCCGCGACGACCGGTGGCAGGTCCTCGTCGAGCACGTCCAGGTTCACGCCCGCGGCGCGCAACCGTCGCAGTTCCGGACGCAGCCGGGTGAGGTGCTCGACCAGGGACGCCGCGACCTTCGGGCCGATGTCCTCCACCGCCACGAGTCGTTCCTCACCCGCGTCGGCGACCTCTTCCAGGGACCGGAAACCCGCCCGGGCCAGGCGGGCGGCGGTGCCCTCCGAGGCCATCGGGATCGCCAGACCGATCAGCGCGCGGCGCAGACCCACTCCTCGGGAGGCGTCGACCGAGTCGATCATGCGTGCGGCCGAGGTCTCGCCGATGCGGTCGAACTCGAGCAGGCGCTCGGCGGTCAGCGTGTAGAAATCCGAGGGACGCTCCAGAATGCCCGCCTCGGCCAGGCGTTCGATCCATACCTGGCCGAAGGCCTCGATATCGGCCGCCGGCCGCGACGCCCAGTGGATGAGCCTGCGTACCGTCTGCGCGGGGCAGGAGACATTGGTGCAGAACAATTCCCGGCTGTTGCCCTGCTCGGTCACCGGCTGCGCGCAGGACGGACAGTCGGTGGGCGGCACGATCTCGCGCTCGGCGCCCGTACGTTTCGAGGCGTCGAGGACGCCGGCGACGAACGGGATCACATCACCCGCGCGGCGGACCAGCACGGTGTCACCTACCTTGATATCGCGGGCGCGGATCACCTGCTGGTTGGCCAGTGTCGCTTTCGTGACCGTGGTACCGCCGACGAACACCGGCTCCAGCCAGGCGACCGGGACGATCTTGCCGGTCTTGCCGACATCCCAGACCACCTCGTTGAGCAGGGTGGTCTTCTCCTCGGCGGCGAACTTGAACGCCAGCGCGCCACGGGGGCTGTTGGACCGGGTCCCGGCCGCGGCGTAGGCGTCGCGGTCGGCCAGCCGCAGCACGGCGCCGTCGATGTCGTAGTCCAGATCGTTGCGGCCCTGCTCGATCACGGTGATCGCCGCCTGGGCCTGCTCGGCGTCGGCGCAGATCCGCATCTGCGCCCCCGCGATCCCCAGCGCCCGCAGCCCCTCCGCCAGATCGGCCGCGGCACCGCCGGCGGAGGTATCGAGGTCGAAGCCGAAGAACCGCAGCCGCCGCTGCGCGACCGTGGCCGGGTCTTTTGCCCGCAGGGTGCCCGCCGCGGCATTGCGCGGATTGATCAGCGGCTTGTCCGGGTGCGCGGAGTTGTAGCCGAGGAAGGTCGACCGCAGCATCACCGCCTCACCACGCACCTCCACCCGGCCCGGCAGGTCGATCCGCTCGGGAACACCGTCCACCAGCGCCCGGACCAGCATCGTCACATCGTCCCCGGTGGTGCCGTCACCGCGGGTCACGGCACGCACGAACCGCCCGTCCTCGAAAACCAGGGCCAGCGACAGGCCGTCGAGCTTGGGCATCACCACCACCGGCTGGCCGGGAAACCGATCGAAGAACGCCGCGACCTGATCCGTGGTGGTCGCCTTCTCCAGCGACAACATCGGCCGCGAATGCCGGATCGGAGCGTGCAGCACGGCGGGCGCACCGACCTGCTCGAGGGGGTTCGGGTCGGGCGCGAGATCGGGATGCGCCTCGATCAGGCCTCGTAGTTCATCCTCGATCGCGTCGTATTCCGCGTCGGCGACCAGCGGCGAGCCCCGGTAATAGGCGTCCCGCAGCGCCACCACACGGTCCGCGAGCTCTCGGATACGTTCCCCAGTGTCCACACCACCAGACGCTACCGAGCCCCACCGACACTCGGATCGCCCTGCCCGCCCGGACGGCCGGACCGCGGCGGCTGCCCGGGGTGTCCCGGACGGCGAATCATCGGCCCACTCCCCCGACCGCCGCCGGTGCGGCGTCACGGCCGGCGTTCGCGACATCGCGGAGAGTGAGAGCGGTACCGAAAGTCACGACCGTCTCCAGATCCGCGAAGTCGCAGTGGGTGAGCTCCTCGATCCGGTGGATACGCTGTTTCACGGTGTTCATGTGGATGTGCAGTGCCGCTGCCGTTTCGGGCCGGTTCAGTCTGCACCGGAGGTACGCCTCGAGGGTCTCGACGAGGTGGGTCCGATGGGTGCGGTCGTAGGCGGTCAAGGGCGCCAGGACCCGATCCGAATAGGCCGCCAGCTGGGCCGGGTCGTCGAGTTGCAGCAGCAGGCCGGCCAGGCCGAGATCGCCCAGTTCCACGACCGCGCCTCGATTGCCCGACCGGGCGGCGACTTCGAGTGCGCCCCTGGCGACACGGTAGGACTGCGCCCAGGTACCCCCGCCGTCGGCGAGCGCGACACTCGCGGTGACCGACCGCGACGCCGTCGCCAGCGCTGCCCGGACGCGCTCGGCCACCCGGCGGCCCACCACCTCGACGGCACCGGCTTCCGTCTCGGCGCCGTGCGGCCACAACACCACGATATGCCCACGGTGCATGGCTGCCAGCGGTCGCGGATGGTAGCCGCGGACCAGTTGGGTCACCGAGGTGAGGGCGCGGGAATAGGTGCGGAGGTCGGCTTCCGCGCCGTCGATCGTCATCGATCCCACGATCGCGCAGTGCGGGCGGGACAGGTCGTGGCCGAGCCGCTGCGCCCTGCGTATCGCCTCCTCGGTGACCTCGCCGCCGGTGAGCAGTTCCGCGAGCAGTTCACCGCGGAGCCGGTGCTCGACCTCTGTCCCGGTGCGGACACGGAAGAGTTCGAGCGAGATGACCAGCGCCGCGTGCTCCACCGCGCGCTCGCCCAGCGCGTCGAGCGGCCCCCGGTCGCCCGGGTACCAGAGCCGGGCGACCACCTCACCGTCGAGACGTACCACCGACACCCAGAACGTGCCCGGTTCCGTCGAGACCGCGACGGGTTTCGCCGAGACGGCCGCCGGGATATCGGCGTCGCCGCGGTAGCGCGGATCGGGCAGTCGCGCGAGGTCTCCCGTCGTCGCGAGCACGGCTCCACCGGCGTCCTCGACGAGCAGCGGTCGCGCGATCAGCTCGCCGAGGACCTCGGCGATACCCGGCAATCCCCCGGACCGGAGTGTCACGTCGAGCAGCCGCTCGTGGATCTGTTCCGATCGGGTCAGCACGTCGCGCTGGGCGCGTAGAGACGCGTTGAGCCGGCTCAGCTCCGCGAGCCGGCGCGCGGAGGTGAGGGCGATCGCCGCGTGGTTCGCGAGCAGCGACATCCGCTCCGTCTCGTAGTGGGTGAAGGTGTGAACCGGTTTGTAGTACCCGTTGAGGGTGCCGAGGACATGTCCCGCCGCGACGAGCGGCACCGACACCATGGCGCGGTATCCCTGGTCGCGGGCCACATCGCCCCACGGGCCGAACCGCGGTTCGGCCGCGATGTCCCGGATGACCACCGGCCGGCCGGTCCGGAACGCGCGGGTGGAGGGCGCGGTGCTGTCCAGCCCCACCGGCCGGTCGGCGTTGATCCGGGCGACATAGTCGTCGGACAGCCCGCTCCAGCCGGTGATGAGCAGACTCTCCTCGGTAACACCCGGGGTGAGGACGCCGCAGAAGTCGAAACCGAGTAGTGAGCGGGCCGTCGCGGCCACCAGGTCGAGCACCTCGCGCAGCCCGTCGCCCGACACCGCGGCCGCACTGAGTGTGCGCAGGCTGCGCAACCAGGTCACCAACTCGGCGGAGTGGCCGCCGCTCTGTCCTTCGCTCACCGGCCCAGACTGACACACTGTGTACTGATCGGACATACATTTCTGGCAACTGTGTAGCTCGAGACATTGAGGTGGCGCACGCCGGATTCGATACTCGATGGGCGCCCACGGTGTGACGTGGTTCTCTACCAGAGCACCAGTCGTCACGTCCGGGCGCTCCCATCGACACACGATACGAAGGGCTCGGCGCCATGACCGACACCACGACCGACCTGTCCCCGGACCGGAGCGCGGCAACCACACGCGAAATCCTGGATCCGTCCACCGGTGCGGTGATCGATATCGTGGCCGAACAGGGCGCCGACGCCGTCGACGAGGCAGTCCGGACCGCCCGCGCGGCATTCGAGTCCGGTCCGTGGCCGGCTCTGCCGCGCAGCGAACGCGCGAAACTGCTGCTGCGTATCGCGGACGCCGTCGACGCCGCCGCCGAGGACCTGTTCCGGCTCGAGACCCGCAACAACGGCCGGCCGGTCACCGAAACCCGCGCCCAGCTCTCCCGAGTGCCCGAATGGTTCCGTTACAACGCCGCGCTGCTCGCCGCCCAGCGCGACGCCGTCCTGCCCGGTGACGGACCGTATCTCACCTATCAGCGCCGCGCGCCGCTCGGCGTATGCGGCATCATCACGCCGTTCAATCATCCGATGCTGATTCTCGCGCGCAGTCTCTCGGCCGCCCTCGCGAACGGCAACACCGTGGTGGTCAAGCCCTCGGAGACCACGCCGCTCACCAGCCTCGCGCTGGCCCGGATACTGCGGGAGGCCGGACTCCCCGACGGAGTCGTCACCGTCGTCACCGGCGGCCGCGCGGCCGGCGAGCGGCTGACCCACCACCCCGACGTCGCGAAGATCACCCTCACCGGGGGCACCGAGGCCGGCCGTTCGGCCGCCGTCGCCACCGCGTCCCGTTTCGCGCGCGTCACCGCCGAACTCGGCGGGAAGACACCGATCATCGTCTTCGACGATATCGATCCGGTCGTCGCGGCCGAAGGCGCGGCATTCGCGGCGTTCGTCGCCGCGGGCCAATCCTGCGTCGCCGGATCCCGGTTCCTCGTCCAGCGCGCGGTCTACGACGAGTTCGTCACCGCACTCGCCGCGCGGGCCCGCGCCATCCGGATCGGCGATCCCGCCGCACCCGGCACCCAAATGGGTCCGCTCATCAGCGCACGCCAGCGCGACCGCGTCCGCGAACTCGTCGGTATCGGTGTCCGGGAAGGCGCTCGCCTCGTCGCGGGCGGCGGCGTCCCCGACCTGCCCGGGCCGCTGCAGGGCGGGTTCTTCCTCGAACCCACCGTGCTCGCCGACGCCACCAACGACATGACGGTGTCCCAGGAAGAGATCTTCGGCCCCGTCGCCGTCGTCATCCCGTTCGACAGCGAACAGGAAGCCGTCGCGATGGCCAACGACAACCGCTACGGACTCGGCGCCGGCGTGTGGACCCGCGATATCGCCCGCGGACACCGCGTCGCGGACCGGATCGTCGCCGGCATGGTGTGGGTCAACGATCATCACCGGCTCGAACCGTCGCTGCCCTGGGGCGGGGTCAAGGAGTCCGGTATCGGCAAGGACGCGGGAACCGAGTCCTTCGACGACTTCTCCTGGATCAAAACCGTCGTCGTGCGCATCGCCGACGACCACGTCGACTGGTACGGCAGCCCGGACGACAACACCCGCCTCAACTGATCCACCGACGCCACGTCCACCCCGGCGACCCCGCCCGGGGCGATGCCGCGCGCCCACCTCCCCTTTTTCGACCACGCGACCTTCGCGGAAGGAGCGTCGATGATGACGCAACAGACCGGTGCGGGCACCGTGCGCACCGAGATCAGCCGGATGCAGTGGCTGGTACTCGTCGGTACCACCCTCGGGTGGGGCCTGGACGGGTTCGCCGGCAGCCTCTATGTCCTGGTCCTCGGACCGGCCATGTCCGAACTGCTGCCGCACAGCGGAATCACCGCCGACAGCTCGGCGATCGGCTTCTACGGCGGCCTCACCGTCGCGCTGTTCCTCCTCGGCTGGGCGGTCGGCGGGATCCTGTTCGGCATGCTCGCCGACTATTTCGGCCGCACCCGGGTCCTGTCCCTCGGCATTCTGACCTACGCGGTGTTCACCGCGGTCGCCGCGTTCGCCGATACCTGGTGGCAGATGGGCATCCTGCGCTTCATCGCGGGCGTCGGCTCCGGCGTCGAGGCACCCGTCGGCGCCGCGCTCATCGCCGAGACCTGGCGCAACCGGTATCGCGCCCGGGCAGGCGGTGTCATGATGTCCGGCTACGCCGCCGGATTCTTCGTGGCCGCGGCCACCTACGCGTTGCTCGGCGGTCACGGCTGGCGAATGATGATGGCCCTCGCGGTCGTTCCCGCGCTGCTGGTCTGGTTCATCCGACGCTATGTTCCGGAACCACCCGAGATCGAAGCGAGCATCCGGGCGCGCAGGCACCGCAAGGATCGCGAGAAGACCACCGGCGAGGACGTATTCGTGCTGCGGCGCCTGTTCTCGGGGCAGCTGTTGCGGCCCACCCTGGTATGTACCGCGCTGGCAACCGGTTCGCTGATCTCCTTCTGGAGCGTCTCGACCTGGTACCCGCAGATCATCCGGCAGATGACGGCGAACGACGCCGCGGTACCCGCCGGCACCGCCGACCACCGGGTGGCACTCGCCTCGATGCTCTTCAACGCGGGCGGGATCCTCGGTTACGCGTCGTGGGGTTTTCTCGCCGAAGCGCTCGGGCGGCGCCGCACCTTCGCCCTGAGCTTCGTCCTGTCGGCCGTAGCGATCGGCTACGTATTCCCCTTCGACCACGATTATCTCGGCTTCCTCATCGCCATGCCGGTACTCGGTTTCGGATTGTTCGGCGCCCTGTCCGGCACCTTCATCTACGGCCCCGAGGTCTTCCCACCGAGCGTGCGGGCCACCGCCCTCGCCGTGGTCAACAGTGTCGGGCGGGTGATCACCGCGGCCGGCCCGCTGGTCGCCGGCGTGATCGCGACGTCCTGGTTCGGCGGTGACCTCGGCCTCGCCACCGCCGCGATCGCCGCATTGGGCCTCGTCGCTTTCGTCGGACTCGCGTTCGCGCCCGAGACCCGCGGCGAACCGTTGCCCACCGACCCTCCGCCCCCGGTCTCCACCGGCACACCGGAGCCCTCCCATCCCTCCGCACCGGCCGCGGGCCGAGAAGAGAGCCACTCATGAACACCTACGACTGCGCCCGGGCGATCGTCGTCGGCGGATCCATCGGCGGACTGACCACCGCGTTGCTCCTGCGCGACCTCGGGTTCTCCGTCGATGTCTACGAACGCACGCCGACCGCCCTCGACGGGCGCGGCAGCGGCATCGTCCTGCAACCCGATACGGTGCGCTGGTTCACCGAGCGCAGCACCCAGCAGCTCGCCGACCTGAGTACATCGACCTCGTACGTGCAGTACCTGGACCGGGCGAACACCGTCGTCTACCGGGAGGAACGCACCTGGACCTACACTTCGTGGGGGACCTTCTACCGGGCGCTGCTCGCGGATTTCGGTACCGAGCACTATCACCTCGGCGAATTCGCCTGCGGCTTCGATCAGGACGACGACGCGGCCACCGTCCGGTTCGTCAGCGGCCGTACCGAAACCGCCGACCTGGTGGTCTTCGCCGACGGCATCACCTCGGTCGCCCGCGCCCACTTCGACCCGGACGCGACGCTGCAGTACTCCGGCTATGTGGGTTGGCGCGGGACCGTCCCCGTCCGCGACGTCTCCCCGGCCACATCGGAACTGACCGGGGATGCCATCACCTACAGCGTGGTGCCGAACTCCCATCTCACGCTGTATCCGATCCCGGGTGATGAGGGCCCGGGACCGGAGCACCGGCTGATGAACTATGTCTGGTACCGCAATGTCCCCGCCGGCCCGGAGCTGACCGAACTGCTGCTCGACAAACGCGGTTTCGCGGGGACGGTATCGGTCCATCCCGGCCAGGTACAGGATCGCTTCATCGCGGAGATGAAAGAGACGGCGGCGGCCGTGCTGGCGCCGGCCGTCGCGGAGGTCGTCACCGCGACGGAGCAGCCCTACCTCCAGGTGGTTTCGGACTGTCGCGCCGCGCGCACCGCTGTGGGGCGGGTGGCGTTGATCGGTGATGCCGCCTGTAGCGCGCGTCCGCACGCGGCGGCGGGTACCGCGAAGGCCGCGGCGGATGCCTGGGCACTGGCCTCGGCACTGGCCGACGCCGACGGGCATATCGCCGCGGCCCTGGCGAAATGGGAGCCCGGCCGGCTCGAACTGAGCGCGTCGCTGCTGGCCCGGGTACAGGCGATGGGCACCCGCTCCCAGTTCACCAACACCTGGACGCCCGGCGATCCCGCCCTGCGCTTCGGCCTCTACGGGCCGGGGCACTGACCCACCTTCCTTTCGAGACAGGAGAAGATATGACCGACAACAGGTTCCTCGACGACCTGCCGATCGCGGGCGAACTCGTCGCCACCGATTTCGACAGCTGGCCGGACTGGCTGCGTACCGAGTTCGCCGATCACGCCTACGACGGCCACGTCGGCTCGGCCCTGCTCAGCGAATCGCCCCGGGTGCGGGTATGGGAGATCCGGCTCGCCCCGGGTGAGCGATGGCATGCCCACCGGCACGTCCTCGACTACTTCTGGACCGCCGTCGAGGCCGGCCGCAGCCGACAGCACACCCACGACGGCACCGTCCGGGAGGTGTCCTACGCGGCCGGCGAGACCCGGCACTTCCATTTCGGCCCGGGCGAATATCTACTGCACGATATCGAGAACATCGGCGATACCGACCTCGTCTTCACCACGGTCGAACACCTCGACAGCGCGAATCCGCCGCTGCCGCTGAACCACGCCGGTACCGAAGGCGGCCGGGGATGATCGAGTCCGATATCGCGCCCGGCGTCGTCGATGTCCACGCACACTGGCTGCCGCGCGAACTCTTCCACCTGCCGCCGGGTTCTCCGTTCGGGCGGCTGCACGACCGCGACGGCGAGCTGTATCTCGGGAACGTCCCGTTGTCGATCCGGGCCACGGCGATGAGCGATGTGCCCGCGATCCGCGCGGATATGCGCCGCGCGGGGGTCGGCGTCCGGGTGCTTTCCGCACCACCGTTCGCCTTCCCGGTGCACGACGCCGATGAGGCCGAGAACTACGTCGCCGCGTTCAATACCGCGCTGGCCGGAGTCGTCGCGTCGTCGGAGGGCAGCCTGGTGGGCCTCGGCATGGTCACTTTCGGCCCTCCCGGCCGGACCACCGCGCAGCTCGAACAACTCGCCGGCACACCGGGTATCGCCGGAGTCGCGATCCCGCCGCTGCTCGGCAGCGACTCCCTCGATCGAGGTCCGCTGCGCCATGCGCTCGCCGAGGCCGCCCGGCTGGATCTGGCGGTGCTGGTGCACCCGATGCAACTCCCCCGCCCCGAATGGCCGGACCACTACCTGGTCAATCTGATCGGAAACCCGGTGGAGACCGCCACCGCGGTGGCTTCGGCCCTGCTCGGCGGCGTCGTCGAGGAACTCCCGCGACTACGCCTCTGCTTCGTGCACGCCGGTGGCTGCTCGGCCGGGCTGCTCGGCCGCTGGACTCACGCGTGGCACGCCCGCGCCGATGTCCGGAGCGGATCCACGCGGCCACCGGCGGAGTCGTTCGAGAAGCTCTGGTTCGACACCGTCGCCCACGATCCCCATCTGCTGACCCTGCTGCGCGGCCACGCGGGCGCCGGCCGGATCGTCTGTGGTAGCGACTATCCCTTCGATATGGCGGAGCCGGATCCCGTCCGGTTCGCCGTCACTCACGGTGTCACCGACGCCGCGCTCGTCGCGTCCGCCCGGGAATTTCTCGGCCTCGCGCCGCTGTGACAGGCAGCGGGCACATCCTCCGCGTCCCACCGAGCAACAGAACAGGCACGCCATGAGTCAGCTCTTCACCCCGATGACCCTGCGGGAGATCACCCTCGCGCACCGGGCGTGGATGTCACCGATGATGCAGTTCGCCGCCGTCCCCGACGGCCCCGACGTGGGCACCGCGACCGACTGGCACCTCCAGCATCTGGGGTCCCGGGCCGTCGCGGGTGCGGCGCTGATCATGGTCGAGGCCACCGCCGTCACCCCCGACGGCCGCAGCAGCGACTACGACCTCGGGCTCTGGAACGACCGGCAGGCCCAGGTGCTGCGCCGCCACACCGATTTCCTGCGCGCCCAGGGCACGGTGCCGGGTATCCAGCTCGTACACGCCGGGCGGAAGGCGGCGACCGGGCGGCCGTGGCCCGATCCCGACCGCGCGCAGCGGACCTGGCCCACGGTGGGGCCGAGCGCGGTGCCGTTCGGGCGGTTGCCCGCCCCCGCCGAGATGAACATCGCCGAGATCGCCGCCGTCGTAGACGATTTCGCGGCCGCCGCGCGCTGTGCCGCCGCGGCCGGGTTCCAGGTACTCGAACTCCACGGTGCCCACGGATACCTCATCCACCAGTTCCTGTCGCCGCAGTCCAACACCCGCACCGACAGCTACGGCGGAAGTTTCGACAACCGCATCCGGTTCGCGCTCCAGGTCGTGACCGCGGTCCGCCGCGAATGGCCGGCGGAACTACCGCTGTTCTTCCGCCTCTCGGCCACCGACTGGCTCGCCGGAGACACCGAGGACCCCCGGCCGGGATGGACGGTCGCGGAATCGATCGCGCTCGCGCCGCATCTCGAGCGGCTCGGAGTCGACCTGGTGGACGTGTCCAGCGGCGGTTCCGTGCCCGATGCGGCGATCCCGGTGCGACCGGGATATCAGGTTCCGTTCGCCGCGCGGTTACGCGACGAAGCCGGGGTACGCACCAGTGCGGTCGGCATGATCGTCGACCCCGAGCAGGCGGAGCAGGTCATCGCGCAGGGGCAGGCGGACGCGGTCTTCCTCGGCCGGGCCCTGCTGCGCGACCCCGCCTGGATCCGGCAGGCCGCGGACCGGCTCGGTGCGCGGTTGCCGCACCCGCCCCAGTACGACCGCGCCTTCCGGGCTCCCGCGCCCGCGGCGGAGTCGAGCGAACGCGGCAAGCGGCAGCTCACCGAAGCTCGTGCGGTATGAGCAGGCCTCGTGCAGCACGGGAGCACACCGTTTCGTCGGCCCGGAGAAGTCGACAGCGTGGATCACCACAGTCGACGACCCGACCCCGGCCGGGTCGGTGTCGCGTGGCTGCCCGGATTGCGCCGGGTCGGCATCGGATCGCGTGAGCGCCGGTAGCGGAACGATGCGGTGTACGACCGGCGCCGCCCGGCTCACCGGCGCGCGAACGCGAGCCCGCCCGCGACGACGAGCATGGTGACGCCGGTGCCGCGATCCAGGTAGCGCCGGGTGCGCGGCGCCAGGTCGAACGAGTTGAGGGCTCCACCCACCCCCGCGTACACGGTCGCCGCGACGAACTCTACGACGAGGTAGCCGAGGCCCAGGGCGATCAACTGCGCGGGTACGGCCCCCGCGGCGTGGTCGACGAACTGGGGCAGGAGCGCGGCGAACAGCAGCAGCGCCTTGGGATTGGTGAGCGCCACCGTGAACTCCTGCCGGATCAGCCGGCGGCGCGTCCGGCGTAGCGGCGACGTGTCCGGCGCCGGGTTGCCGGACACGTCCGGGGTGCCGGTGGCGCGGCTCCGGTAGAGCATGGTCACACCCAGGTACAGCAGATACGCCACACCGCACCATTTCACGATGGTGAACACCGGCTCGGAGGTGAGCAGCAATTCCCCCAACCCCACCGCTGTCGCCGACACCAGGAACAGGAAGGCCGACAGCCGGCCGGACACGGCCACCAGGGCATCCACGGTGCCCTGCTGCACCGCGTTGCGCAACGACAGCAGTTGGTTCGCACCCGGAGTGAACGCGATCAGCGGAGCAGCGATCAGGAACGGCTGCCAGTGCGGAGTCGGCATGTCCCCTGTATACCGCCGGTGGCCGGGGGCGGAACGGGCGGTCACCGGAAAGAATCCGTCGCGGGCCCCGGCTCCCGCCGCCCGAACAGAGCGGTACCGACGCGAGGAGGGTGCCAACGAGCGCACCAGTTCTTCGACCACAATCGGATCCCGCCTTCACCGAGAAACTCGCCGCCGATTTCCTGGTCACCCGCGAGGGGCAGACGGCGCTGTCGACCGGCTGTGCCGCCGCCCTGTCCGATATCGAGGGCGCCGTGGCACGGGCTCATGATGTGCCCTACCCCGATACCGCCGCCCTCATCCCGGACGCCGTCACCCGCTACCAGCAGACGTGGCAGGGAATATCCCAGCGCTGATCACCCGGACGGCCGGTTCTCGTGCTGCCGGGCGGCGGGCACAGGTATGCGAACGGAGGCGGGAGCGTCGATCGTCTCGTGGCCGTGCGTGACTTTCGCCGCCGGAGCACTACAACCCGAGTGATCCGGGAGCCGGATGGTGGTGGTCCAGCGATGGGGTGAGTTCGTCGACCACCACCAGATTCCCGCCGGACTGTTTGGCCCGGTACATGGCGGCGTCGGCGGATTGCAGCAGTCGATCCGGGGTCGGGCGCGGGCACCCGGGACAGATCGTGGCGTCGAAGACCGCGACACCCACACTCGCGGTGACCTCCACCGCGGTCTCCGGCGGGTCGGCGACGGCGCGGCGCAGGCGTTCGGCCTCGACGCGCGCGGCCGCCGCGTCCATCGGTGCGGCCACCACGAACTCCTCGCCACCCGTCCGCGCCACCACCGCCGTCTCCCCCGCGGCGTCGTGCAACCGCCGAGCGGTCCGTACCAGGACGGTATCGCCGACGCGGTGGCCCCAGGTGTCGTTCACGCTCTTGAACCGGTCCAGGTCGAAGCTCATGACGCAGAATGCGGGAAACCGGTCGACCAACTGCGGCAGCCGGATCTCCAGACCCCGGCGGTTCAGCAGTTCGGTCAGCGGGTCCGACAGCGATTCGGTGCGCAACAGCCAATAGAGGATCTGCAACGCGGGCAGCGCGCTGACCACCGAGACGAACAGCAGCAGCCCGACCGCGCAGGCCAGCCGGATATCGCCGCCCCCGGTGGCGATCCGCACCGAGAACACGATCACCGACAGCAACGACCACACCGAATGCGCCGCCAGGGCCCGAGCACTGTGGAAGAAGCCCAGATAACTGCCGGTGACCACCAGCAGCACCGCCCCCATCGCCCCGAACAGCCGATCCGGCACCTGGAGGAACTCCACTGTGAACAACACATCCGCGCCGCCGATCAGTGCCAGCGACTCGGTCTTGCCCGGCCAGGGCAGCAGCCACCAGCGCAGCGCCCACAGCGTCCCGCACAGCACCCCGACCGTCGAAGCGAGTCCGGGATCACCGGCCGGCCCCACCGGCGTACCCGCGATCACCGAACCCATCACCGCGATCGCCGCGCCCGCGACGCCGACCAGCACTTTCAGTGGACCCAGTGCCGACCGCGCCGCCAGCGTGCGCACCAGCCAGCGGTAGTCGACCGGGTCGTTCCACCAGGCCCGCAGTGTTTTGCTGTCATTCATCGACTCACCCTTGGTCCCGACCGCGTTACCCACCGTCGCCTGTACCGAGTGCGGACGATCCGGGAGATCTCACCGGTTGATCCCGGGCAGCCCGGCCCGGACATTGTGCCCGAGGCCGGAACGGCCGGACCATGAAGACGGAAGTGTTCCACGGCGAGGTGTGCACCAGCCGACCGTAGCCCGGCCGGTGCGCCGGCAACCGGTTTTTCCGCTGCCGCCCGCGGCCGGGAGCCGGTCCCGGCCGCAGCGGGCGCGCAAGGTCCGCGATCACCGCCTGCCGGGCGACCGGGGTTCCGGCGCCGGTGGGCGGGACGGTGTCCGGTCCGGAGGGGCGTCCGCCGCCATACCGCAACCGGCCCGCGCGGCGAGTTCCCGCACGGCGCCGCGGATTCCTGTCGCGAGCACGTCGATATCAGGGGTGGAATCGTAGTCGCCGGTGATGCCGAACACCAGGTGATCGTGATAGCTCAGGATCGCGATGGCGGTACGGAGGCGCATGGCGATCGGCACCGCGGGCAAGAGTTCCAGTACCGGCCGGCCCCGCAGGGTGAGCGCATGCCGGGGGCCGGGCACATTCGTCGCCAGGCCCGCGACCCCGTGCTGGGGAAACCGGGCCACGAGCCGCAGCGTCCATGCCACAGCGGCGAACGGCAGCCCGCGCGCCAGCTTCAGCACGAGGTGTTCGGCGCCGGGTGCGCCGCCCGACTTGTGCGCTTTCATGGTCATGTGGACCACACGGAGCCGGTCGACCGGGTCGGCACGGTCGACGGGCAGGTCGGGCAGCACCGCCGAGACCCGGTTGTCCATGACATATTTCGCGTGACCGGAGCGCATGGAGACCGGGACCAGAATCCGTAGCGGGTGTGCCGCCGGCTCCTCGCCGCGTCCGCGTAACAGTTCCCGGTATCCCGTGGTGATCGCGGCCAGCACGACATCGTTGACGGTCACGTGGTAAGCGGCACCGATAGCGGAGACCACCGGCAGCGGCAGACGCACCGCGGTATATCGGCGCCGGTGCCCGATCGGACCGTTCAGCGACGACACCGGCCCCTGCCGGAGCACCGCGGCGCCGACCGGAACGAGGCTGCGGACGGTACCGAACACCGCCGCGGGTAACGCTGTGGGCAGCTTCGCCCACCCCGCGTGTTCCGGCCGTTTCCGCACCGGGCGGCCGCGACGCGCCGGCGCGTCGTCCACCGGTCCTGGATCGCAGAGGGTTTCGAACACAGCCAGTCCCGAGACGCCGTCCACCAGGCTGTGATGGGCCTTCAGGATCACCGCCCAGCGATCGTCGGCCAAGCCCTCCACCACCACGCACTCCCACAGAGGACGATCCCGGTCGAGTCGCTCCTCGATCTCGGCCGCCACCAACTCACACAGCGCGCTGTCCTGTCCCGGCCGCGGGAGTGCCGTCCACCGCAGGTGATGGCCGAGATCGAAAGCCGGGTCGTCTTCCCATTCCGGTGCGGCAAGGTCGAGCACGGTGCGGCGCACCCGCTGGCGCATCCGGGGCATTCCGGCGATTCGCGCGGTCAGCAGGGCCGCGAACTCCTCACGTCGCGGGGGCGGGCCGGCCAGCACCGCGGTCACCGCGATGCCGAGACTGATCCGCCGGTCGGCGTCCTCCAGCTCGATGAATCCGGTATCGAGCGGCCGTAGCTCGTTCACGACGCGCCCGAATGCTCGACGGAGCCCGCCACGACCCCGTCGCGACGCGGGTCCCGGTGTGGCGCGAACGCGGCCACCTTGCGGAAGCCGGAGGCCAGGCATTCGGTGAACTCCGGTAGATCCGGCACCGCCGCGGTGTCGGCGTCGATCCCCACCGAGCACGTTCCCCTATGGGAGATCAGCGTCGCGTTGAACGCGGTGCCGATGGTGGGCCCGAAGGCGTGTATCCGCTCGACCTCCGCGCCCGCCAGATACAGCGGAACCGGCGAGCCGGGCACATCCGAGGCCACGAAGTCGACATGCCTGAGCATCTGCGCGACGGCACCCGTGGGAAGCCGGTTGAATACCGCCGCCACCGCGCTGGACCAGGGGATGGCCGGTTCCCGGCGCCAACGCTCGACGAGGTCGCGCACCACCCACATCAGTTCTCCGACATCGTCGGTGCCGGTGGGAACGGCGAACCTGGCCAGGGTGATGCGGTTGCCGCCGGGCGGGTCGTCGGCGGTCCGGGTACTGATCGGCACGGTCACCCGGACCCGGGTGAGCGACACATCGTAACGCCGGTGGTAGGAACGCAACCCGAGCAACAGCGCGGTGAGAAAAGCGTCGTTGACGGTGCACCCCGCCCGAACCGCGGGGTCTTCCAACTGGGCGAGTGGCACTTCCAGCACGGTCAGCCGCCGGCCGAGTCCGCGCCCGGTCATCACCGGCGACAGGGTCTCGGTAACCGGACGGGCCAGGCGAGCCAGTGAGGAAACCATCGCGGCACCGTCACGAACGGCCCCCACCGGATCGGCCGCGGCACGCACCGATGCGGTGGCGGCCGCGGAGACGCCACCCCGCACCAACCCCCATCCGGCGGACCAGTTCCACGCGAGTACATCGGCGACCGGCGCCGCCCGCTGCGGTTCCCGTTCGCGCACCGGGCCGCGCTCGGCCCCCTCCCGGGTGAAGTCCAGTACTTCCGTGGCGATCTGCATACCGCCGACGCCGTCGGTGAGGCTGTGATGAACTTTCAGCACCGCCGCGCTTCCGCCGCCGGGCAGGCCCGACAGCAGTGCGAAGGTCCACAGTGGTCGCACCGGATCGAACGCTGTCATCACCTCGTTGCGGGCGAATCCGAGCACCGCCGCCTGATCCGCCGGTGGCGGTAGGGCGATGCGCCGGAGATGCCAGGAGAGATCGAAGTCCGCGTCGTATTGCCAGCGCGGCGGGGTGAGCCCGAGCGGCGCCGCGGCCAGTACATGGCGGAAACCGGGCGCGACGCGTGTCCCCCGGTCGAAGACGCGGACCAGCCGGTCCCACTCCGGTTCCGAGTCGAGGACCAGTACCGAGACGATTGTCGACCGCAGCGCGGGGTCCTGTTCCATGCTCCAGGTGAACAGGTCCGACTGGGTCATATGGGACTCGCGAGCACCCATGCGCAGCCGCCTTCATCGGTCGGAGTCGTTCCCTGCGGAGCCGACCTCCCTACTGTCGCGCCCGTCGCCGCACGGCCGGCAGAGGCAAAGGTCACCGATTCGGACGACCGGGGGTCGAGCAGCGCGCGGGTCGACCCGGGCCCGCGGTCGTCCGGAGGACTTACGGCCCCGGCGCCTCCGACATCGGGCTCTTGCCCGCAGGCCCGCGTCGGAGAACGCTGGTCTCACCGCTGCACCGGGTCGGGCAGCCGGACATTCGAGGCCATGCGTTCGGAGGACGCCATGCGAATACCGGGCGATGACGAGTCGTGCCGAGTACCGGCGCCACCGTAACCGTGGACGAATGGCTGGGGGACGACCGGGTACCTCCGGTGATCCTCGGTACCGACGGCTCGTCCGCGTCGTTGAACGCCGCGCGCTGGGCCGCATATATCGCCGGAGCACTGCACGCCCCTCTTCTGGTCGTACACGTCCTTCCTGGTCCCGGGCACCGGCATACCCCAGATACGCGACCATGGTTCCACGGGCCACGCCTCGCGGACCCGGACCCGGCGGTCGTAGTCCGCCGGACCGCGTTGATCATCGGCACCTGCTCCGCACCCGCCGTCGCGGATCCGGCCACCGAAATCGCCACCGGGTCGGCCGCGGCGGTCCTCACGGAGCGCAGCCGCCGAGCCCGGATGCTGGTGGTGGGCGCCCAGACGGCGTTCGGGGAGAGGCGGACAGGCCCGACGACGACGGGCGTCGTCGCACGGGCATACTCCCCGGTGGCCGTGTGGCGGGGTATGCCGGGCCATCCGATCCCGCGGGAGCGGCCGGTGGTCGCCGCGTTCGACGGCAGTGAGTCGACAGTGCCGGCGCTGGTCCAGGGATTCGAGTTGGCGGAAGCACTCGGCGCGGGCCTCGAGGTACTACGCCCCCGGTGGGGTGTGCCCGGCGGTCGGTACGGCGCCGCGGCCGTGGTACCGCCGTCTCGGATCTCCGGCTCGATGGCGGGGATGGCCCGCGAACATCCTGCGGTCAGGTCGAACGAAACCACCGTCGCCGGTTCGCTCGCACATGTCCTGGCCCGCAGATCGGCAACGGCCCAGCTTCTGGTCGTCGGCGACCGGCGCGCAACCGGTGCGTCGGCGGCACCCGGCCCGACTGTCATGTTCCTACTCCGTCATTCGAGGTGCCCGGTGCTCATCTGCCGTCCCGGGTGAGCACACCCGCCGCCGGCTCAGCCTGATCCGGTCCGGAAATCGACACACGACCGGATCATGGCCGGCCTCGGATAGTCGCTTTCCTCGATACGCCGGGAGCCGACGGAGAGGCACGGTCTCGTACCGCACCCACTCCGCATCGGCACGCAGCCACTCGGCTTCGGGCTCGTCCACGTCCGGGTCGCGAGTCCAACGCAGCGGAAAAGCACACAATGCGATCAGTCGCCCCGCCCGCACAGGCTTGCCTCCGGCCCGGCCCACGCCGCGGCACGAAACCACGGCCCGGAACCATCGACCGCTGTCGTGGGCTACCGCAGCCGGCCGACCACTTCGGCGAGCGGGCGGCGGGGCGAGACGGGCACGGTGCCGGCGGCGACTTCCGCCCAGCCGACGCGAATGATCAATTGCGCGAACCCGATACCGTCGAGAACATCGCGCTGTACCGCCGCCCGGGTATCGGGCAGTTCCAACGCCTCGCTCATGGGGCAGGTCGCCATTCCCAGAACGGTCGCCGAGAGCAGTACAGCGCTCCCGGCTTCGCCTGCCCGTAGCCGGGACAGACGATCATCCGCGGGGGTGTGGATCAAGAGGAGACTGCCGCCCTGGGTCATCTCCCGCACCCCGGCTTCGCTGAGAGAGGCTTCCGCGAACTCCCGGGTGAACGGATCGTCGTCCGCGACCGGTACCGCATTGCGCGCGGGCACTCCGTCGTCGGACGCGTGCCGCCCGCTCCACATCGACAGCTCCGCCCGGTACGAGGGGTCACTGCGATGCTGCCCGGCCGCACGGGTGAATGCCGACATCAGGGCGCCGCGCCCTGGGCCGGCGGTGATCTCCCGGACCTCGGCGCCCTCCTCGGTGCCCGCGGCCAGCAGCGTGGCCAGATCGCCGGGTGGAGTCTCCCACGACGAAACCCGTCGGCGGTCGGTATGCCTGCGGTTGATCGCCCGGGCCAGTTCCTCGTCGTCCGCGGTCGGAGTCACATGGGCGAATTCGATCGCGGCCAAGTGCGCCGGATCGGCGGGGTTGGGTACGCGGTGCACGATCGTCCGCCAGCCGAGGGATTTGGCCGCGACCCGGAAATGGTGCAGCGCGGCGCCGCAACTGAGGATTTCGTCGCGCCCGTCCGGGTCGGCGCAGGCCAACCGTCGGCTCTCATCGGCGTACAAGTGCACTGTCCGGTCACCCACCCGCCATTGCCAGGGTTGCGTATTGTGCACCGATGGGGCGCGGACGGCCAGCGCGAGAGCTGCACGCACGGCCTCGGCATCGGGGTGAATCCCGCTCATAACACGTCCTCGCTCTCGAATCGGTCCGCGCCCGTCGGCAGGGGAAGGCCGCGGCATACACCCCGCCCCGGGGTGATTGCGGGCAGGTGCTCCGCTTCCCAGCTTCGCGGCCGCCCGCGCGCGCCGAGACAGGCGAAAGTCACCTGTCGCAGTGTCCTCCGGCAGTACCTCCACAGGCTGGTGCCGAATGCCCGGCGCGGCCCCGCCGCCTCCGCTCGGGTCCATGGTCCCGGCGGCGGGGGTACCAGGACCCTCCTCCCGTACCGCGACTCGTTGGACCCTGAGGACATGACACCGAAGCGCCCGCATATCGCAGTCCTCTATGCCACCGAGGTGGGTTCCACCCGTTATTTCGCCGAAACCGCCCGGGATTACCGGACGTGCGCCGAGTACTACGAACGCCTGGGGGTGTCGTTCGAGGCTCGTGCCCTCCACCGGCTCACGGGAGTCGGACGCTATGGCGATCTGCGCGACCGGCCCGCGATCATCGCCTGGTCCACGGGCCTCGGCGACTCGCTCGGCCTGCCCCACGCCCCCGTGACCGTCATTCATCCCTGAGACATCGCCGCGCACCTCCGGAGGAGCGACCATGGGCCGATATGTTGCACCGTTCGATCAGCTCGGCATCGGGGATATAGCGGAGGCAGGAGGCAAGGGAGCCAACCTCGGCGAACTCGTGGCGGCGCGGCTGCCGGTTCCGCCCGGTTTCGTCATTCTGCGTGCCTGCTACGAACACGTGATCACCCACGGCCGCCACGGTGCCGAATTGGACCGTCTGCACTCCGCGGCGCTCGACGCGGTCACCGACGGGGCCGAACTGGCGAAACGGTGCCGCGCGATGCGCGAGCTGATCCACGACACCGTCCTCGAGCCCTCGGTACGCGAGGTCATCGGCTCGGAGTATCGGGGACTCGGCACGGATATCCCGGTCGCTGTGCGTTCTTCCGCGGTCGGAGAGGACAGCGCGACCGCTTCCTTCGCCGGGATGAACGCGACCCTGACCAACGTGCGCGGTGAACAGAAGCTGCTGGACGCGGTGATCGAATGCTGGGCTTCCCTCTTCACCCCGCGCGTGCTGGCCTATCGGGCGCGACGCAAGATCACCGACCGTCCGCAGATGGCCGTGGTGGTGCAGGAAATGGTGACCGCGCGGGTGGCCGGAGTCGCGTTCACCGCCGACCCGGCCACCGGACGACAGGACCGCGTCGTGGTGGAGGCCGCGCGCGGCCAAGGGGAGGTGGTGGTTTCCGGCGCCACCGAACCCGATACCTACCTGCTCGACGCCGCCGGGCCGACACTGCTCAGCACTCGCGGGGGCCACCAGGAGTACGCCGTGGTGGCCGGCGCCGACGGTGACCGGCGGGTCGCGCTGTCCCCGGCCGAGACCACCGCACCGGTCCTGCGCGAATCCGAGGCCGTCGCTGTCGCACGAATGGCTCTGGCCGTGCAGGAACATCATCACGGCACACCTCAGGATGTGGAGTGGGTCTTCGACGCCGAGCGATTATGGCTGGTGCAGGCTCGGCCGATCACGACCCTGCCCGGGCGGCGCTCCGCCGATACCGGCGGTACGGCGGGTGGTTCCGGGATCCTGGTCCGCGGGCTCGCGGCGGCTCCCGGCTCGGCCACCGGAACGGTCCGGATCCTCGATTCCCCCGCCCGGGGCGACACACTACGCGAGGGCGAGATCCTGGTCGCGCCGATGACGAACCCGGATTGGCTGCCCACCTTGAGCCGCGCCGCCGCCGTGGTCACCGACAGCGGTGGTATGACCTGCCACGCCGCCATCGTCGCGCGGGAACTCGGCATACCCTGTGTCGTCGGCGCACGCACGGCCACCACTACCCTCACCGATCACGCGCTGGTCACGGTCGACGGCGCGACCGGCGAGATCCGTGCCGGCGCGGGACGTGGCGGTGCGAAAACCACCACGGCCCGCGCGCCGGACGTCGCCACGACCGCCGCAGCGGAACCGACCGCCACGCGGGTGTATGTCAACCTCGCGCTTCCCGAAACCGTTGAGCACATCGCCGCGACCGATGTCGACGGCGTAGGGCTGCTGCGCGCGGAGACCCTGCTGACCCGGGCCCTGGACCATAGGCACCCACGTGACCTGATCGCCCGCGGCGAGCAGGAGCGGTTCGTGGGCGGCATGTCCGAATCGCTGCACCGCATAGCGACGGCCTTCCGGCCCCGGCCGGTGGTGTACCGGGCCAGCGATTTCCGCAGCAACGAGTTCCGCGGACTGGCCGGGGGCGACCGCTACGAACCCTTCGAGAACAACCCGATGATCGGCTACCGCGGCTGCTACCGTTACGTCCGCGATCCCGAGGTGTTCCGGCTCGAGCTGGCGGCGCTGGCGCGGGTGCGCGAGCAATCACCGAACCTGCACCTGATGATCCCGTTCGTGCGCACCCGCTGGGAACTCGAGTCCTGCCTGGAACTGATCGACTCGAGCCCGCTCGGAAGCCAGCGCCATCTGCATCGCTGGGTGATGGCCGAAGTACCGTCGGTGATGTACTGGCTTCCCGAGTACGCCGGACTCGGTATCGACGGCGTCTCCATCGGCAGCAACGACCTCACGCAGCTCATGCTGGGCGTCGACCGCGACTCCGAGCAGTGCAGCGAGTTGTTCGACGAATCCGATCCAGCCGTACTCGACGCGATCGGACAGATCGTCACGACCGCCCGCGCCGCGGGCATCACCTCGTCACTGTGCGGCCAGGCGCCGTCGAATCATCCGGAGTTCACCGAGCACCTGGTGCGGATGGGGATCACCTCGGTGTCGGTGACGCCCGACGCCGTTCCCGCGGCCCGCCGCGCGGTCGCCGCCGCCGAACGCCGCCTGCTGCTCGACCACGCACGGTCCGCGGCGGCACCCCGATGACCCTCTCACCGCCGGACTCCGCCGAACCGGTCCCGCCGGAGACCCGCACTCAGGCGGCCGGACTACGGGAAACGCACACCGGCATGGTCGTCCTGTTCGGCGACCGCGCGTACAAGGTGAAAAAGCCGATCACCACCGATTTCCTGAACTTCGCCACGTCGCAGAACCGGGAACGGGCGTGCCGCCGCGAACTCGAACTCAACCGGAGGCTCGCTCCGGATGTCTACCTCGGTCTCGCACATCTCACCGATCCGACCGGCGGCGCGAACGAACCGGTCGTGGTCATGCGCCGCATGCCCGAGAACCGCCGGCTGTCCGCTCTGCTCGCCGATCCCGGCCGTCCGGTGAGCGATTTGCGCCCGCTGGTAGCCACTCTCGTAGCTTTCCACGAGAGCGCCCGGCGTGGCCCGGATATCGATCGCGCCGGGACGGGTGCGGCGCTGCGTGACCGCTGGCGGAGCGTTCTCGGCCCACTGCGCGAGCAGTCCTCCGCGGTCGTCGATGCCGGCCGCCTCGCCGCGATCGAGAAACGCGCCCTGGACTACGTTCGCGGCCGGGATCGGCTGTTCGCCCAGCGGATCGCGGGCGGGTGGATGGTGGACGGGCACGGCGACCTGCTCGCGGAGGACATCTTCGACCTACCCGACGGGTTCCGGATCCTGGACTGCCTGGATTTCGACGACGAACTCCGCCATATCGACTGTCTGGACGATATCGCCTTCCTGGCCATGGATCTCGAATTCCTCGGCCATCCCGGGTACGCGGCCCGCCTGCTCACGGACTACCGGCAACTCGGCGGCGACCAAGCGCCGCCGTCGCTGGACCATCACTATCGGGCCTATCGTGCGGCGGTGCGGGCGAAGGTCGATGTGATTCGCTACGGCCAGGGCGACAGAGCGGCACGAGACCGGGCCGGGCGACACCTGACGCTGGTCGAACAGCACCTGGAGTACGGCGCGATCCGGCTCGCACTGGTCGGCGGGCTCCCCGGCACGGGCAAGACCACGGTCGCCGGACAGCTCGCGAAAGCGACCGGTTCCCATCTGCTCTCGACCGATTCGATACGCCGGGAACTGATGCACACAGGCGAGATAGCCGGTGCTGCCGGCGCCTATGACGCCGGAGCGTACGCCCCGGAGAGCAGACACCGGGTATACACCGAATTGCTGGAGCGGGCCCGCCTCTTGTTACAGACGGGAGTACCGGTGGTACTGGACGCCGGTTGGCCCGCCGCCGACGAGCGGCGCCGGGCCCGCGAACTCGCCACCACGCACGGTGCCGAGCCGGTGCAATTACGGTGCGAATGTCCGCGCGACGTCGCCGACCACCGGCTGCGGGATCGGCCCCGCGGCGAATCCGACGCCACCCCGCCGCTGGCGCACGCTATCTCGGCGACCGCCGCGCCCTGGCCCGAGGCTGTCGTGCTCGACACCCGGCGACCGCCGGCTCTCGTCGCGGCCGAGGCGCTGCGCCGGTGGCACGACAGCGGGGACCACCGGGGTCGGCCGTGAGCTGCACATCGGACGGAGCGGTACGGGTTCTCACAGTCACGCTGAACCCGACCATCGACATATGCCTGGAAGTGAACGAGCTGATCGCGGAGGGCAAGAACCGGGCGCGGGTACGCTCCGTCCGCGCGGGCGGCGGCGGTATCAATGTGGCGCGCTGTATCCGGCGGCTCGGGGGTTCGGCCACCTCCCTGTACCTGTCCGGCGGGGATACCGGGCTGCGGCTCGACCATCTACTCGCGGACGAGGGCATGGACAGGCGCCGAGTACCGGTCGAAGGTGGAACACGGGAAGCCTTCGTCGTAGCGGAGACCGGGACCGGGCACAGCTACCACATCGTCCCGCCGGGTGCGACGATCACGGAGCAGGAAACGGCCGGTGTGCTCGCGGCGATCCGGGCCGGGCTCCCCGGCAGCGCGGCACTCGTCATCACCGGCAGTGTCCCACCGGGGATCCCCGACGACTTCACGGCGACCGTGGTCCGCCAGGCCCGCCCGGGCCGGATCCCGGTACTCATCGATGTGACGGGCGGGCAGCTGCGCCGGTTACCCGGCGAGGATGTATTCCTCATCCGGCTGGACCGCAAGGAGGCCGCCGGGCTGATCGGCTCGCCCATCCACACCTTCGACGACGCCCGGCGGGCGAATCACCGGCTGCTCGACTCCGGCGCGACGCGGCACGCCGTAACCACCGTGGGCGCGCTCGGGGCCGTGTATTCGGAATCCGGCGTCGATTACGAGATCTCCGCGCCACCGCTGCCCGGCCGGGCACGCAGCGACGCCTGCGCCGGCGACAGTCTCGTGGCCGCCCTCACCTATCGCACCCTCCGCGGCGACGGTTGCCTGCGCGCTTGTGAGTTCGGTGTCGCGGCGGCGGCCGCCACGGTATCGCAGCCGGGCACCGACGTTTTCGAACCCACAACCGTCGGCGAGCTCGTCCGGCGGGTCCGGATACGCCGTGTCACGCGCCGGGCGGATCCGGCGGGCGCGGATCGACCCGGCACCGATGTGGGAGCCGGTCTGGACAGATAGGCCCACAACCACTCCGATCACCACCCATCCCGTTCGGCGGAGGACCTAGTGCCCCGCGGTCGATGACGATCGGGCCTCCCGGTCATTCCCTGCCGAGCGGAAGCTGAAAGCACTTCGGCAGGTCGACGGGGCGGCCCGGCGGATACCCGGCGGTCGGTTCACCGCCGCTCCCGCATACCGCGCCACCGATCGGTTCCAGCGCGAGGAGGTCGTCGATCCATGCGAGCCACACCCGGAGATTGGCTGATAGTCGAAGGACACGCGGTCGGGGGGACGGTGCGGCGCGGTCTGATCGAGGAGATACACGGCGCCGACGGAGGCCCGCCCTATCTGGTGCACTGGGCAGACACCGGCAATCGCGCGCTGACCTTCCCGGGACCGGACTCTCGAGTGGTCACCAGCGCGGAACTACGTGCGCAAGAGGAAGTCGTGGCACATCACTTCTCGTCGAGGCACTACCCGGCGCCGGGCTCCTGAGGACGGCCTGTCGCAAATTCCCGTCCGGGCTCCGGATACGGCGCCCCGGTGGGTGGATGATCGACCAGCCGGACCGTCTCACCGGGCTCGAGCCACACCGGCCGGTCCCGGCAGACCACTTCGATCGGCGGCGCGTTTCCCGGCTCCGATCCGATCTCGACTCGGCGGCCGTCGACGCGCACGATCAGCCGGTGGCCCCGATACATCATCGGAAAGGACAGAGTGCCCATGCTTTTCGGCCAGTACGGGCAGAAGATGAGCTGGTCGCGCCGTATCTCCAGACCGGTGAAACAGCGCTGCAGCAGATCGACGCTGCCCGCCATCGCGGCCAGATGGATACCTTCACCGGTGGTCCCACCCTGGATATCGGCAACATCGGAACGAACCACCTGCTCGAAGAATTCCATGGCACGGTCGCGGTGGGCCCGGGCGAGCACCCACGAATGCACCAGGGCGCTCAGCGTGGATCCGTGCGAGGTCCGCGCCGTGTAATAGTCGATCGTCCGCGGGATCATCTCCCCCGGCAGCTCGTAGCCCGCACGCGTGAACAGTTCGCGGAGTTCGTCGGCGGAGAACAGGTAGAAGAGCATGAGCACATCGGCCTGTTTGCCTGCGCGATAGCGGCCGATATCGTCGCCCTCGGCCTCCAGTATCCGGTCCAGCCGCTGGATATTGCCGTAACGGCGCCGGTAATGCTCCCAGTCCAGTTCCCGTAGCCGCTCGTAGCCGTCGAACTGGCTGATCACGCCATCGTGGAACGGCACATACATCCGATGGGCGACCTCGCGCCATCGGGCCGGCTCGGCCGGGCCCACCCCGAGCCGCTCCAATAGTTCGGCGCGAACCCGTGGGGCGAGCGTATCGAGGGCTTCGAGCGCGCAGGTGATGGTCCAGGCGGCCATGACGTTGGTGTAGGCGTTGTTGTCGACACCCGCCAGAGGAGCGTGCGGATAGCCCGTATGGAATTCGTCGGGACCGATGACACCACACAGCACATACCGCCCCCGCCGCGGGTCGTAATCCGCCAGCCCGGCCCAGAACCGGGCGATCTCCACGAGCAGCTCGGCGCCGTGGTCGGCGAGGAATTCGAGATCGCCGGTGGCCTGATAGTACTGCCACACCGTGTAGGCGACGGCGGCGCCGATATGGTGCGCCCGCCGACTCGGATCCGGATTCCATCGGCCCGAGAGCGGGTTCAGATGCAGTTGCTGGCTCTCCTCACGTCCGTCGCCACCCGACTGCCAGGGAAACATCGCGCCCGGCACGCCGGCCGCCGCGGCTGCCCGCCGGGCCTCCGGCAGCCGCCGGTGGCGGTAGCGCAACAGCGAGCGGGTCAGCGCCGGGATACGCGGGTTCAGCACCGGGAAAACGAACAGTTCGTCCCAGAAGACGTGACCGCGATAGGCCTCACCGTGCAATCCCCGGGCCGGCACACCCACGTCCAGTTCCACGGTGTTCGGGGACAAGGTCTGGATCAGGTGCAGCAGGTGCAGCCGCAGCACACGCACCGACCCCGCGTCGTCGTCGAGATCTATTCGCATCCTGCCCCAGATCCGCTCCCAGGCCCGGGTGTGTCCGGCGAAGAGCGCCGCGTAGTCCGGCGCCGCCGCCAGCAACCGTCCGGCCTGGTCCGCGGGACCGGATGAGGCCCGGTCCCGCCCCGTGCACACCACTGCCGTCTTCTCGAGGGTTACCGAGCCGCCCTCTCCGATCTCGAGTCCGAACTCGTGACCGATGCGGCTGCGCTCCCGCACCTCCACGGCCCGCGCGGGCGCACCACGCAGCAGGTCGCGGATCGCCACGGCCAGCGGGATCTCCGAGTCGCCGGTGCGTGCCGCGAGAAGTACGGCCGCCTCCGACAACCGGGCCGTTCGCACCGCGTCCAGATGTACTCCGGACAGGGCCCGGTAGCGTTCGACCAGGCTGTTGTTCACCTCCCCGTCGATCATCGAGCGCAGCTGGAGGATGCCCGACCAGTTCTCGGCCGTAACAGTCGTGACGAGGGCTCCAAGGTGCGGACGGTGCATCGCCGCGAATCGCCGCTGCTCTACCCGGGTGATCCGGCCCGCGCCGTCCCGGAACCGGAACCACCGGACCAGTTCGGCGCGCCGCAGGTCCAGACGCTGCCGGTAGTCCAGCAGGTCGGCGGTGTCGAGATCGAACCAGTCACCGTCGGCGATCCGGAACGTCACAGGCAGCCAGTTCGGCAGGTTGACCATGCTCTCGTTGACGACCGTCCGGTCGTTCACCCGGTCCCGGAGCCGGTTGTAGATCCCGGCCACATAGGTGCCGGGGTAATGACAAGGTCCCGCCCGGCTCTCCGGTGCCGCCCCGCGCACGGCGAAATAGCCGTTGCCGACAGTGCAGAGCGCCTCGCGCAGCTTCTCCTGTTCAGGGTCGTAGCCGTCGTAGGCGTACGACCACGTCTCCGATTCCGCCGCGGCCGGACCGGTGCCGATCAACCGCACGCACCGGGCGAGCAGATCCGAGACCCGGCGAGGGCCGTCCACCGAGAAGTGGGCGGAGGTGTATCGGCCGGTGTTCTCCGCGGCCCGCACCACGACGGCGACCCCGTCCGGCCCGACGACGTCGAAGGCATCCTCATCGGTCATATCGTCGCCGAGGTACAGCGGGACCACCGGTCCGTCGATTCGTTCCAGGATCCAGCGCAGTGCGTCTCCTTTTCCCCAGGCCACATCCGGCCGCAGCTCGATCACCTTGCGCCCGGGAGTCACCCGCAGACCGTGGACGCGCCCGGCCGCGCCGACGAGGGTGATCGCCTCGGCGGCGTCCGTGTCCGTCGCTGCCCGGAAGTGCACGGCCACGGCGAACCGTTTGTGCTCGACAGTGACCCCCGCGATATCGCCCAGCCGTACCCGCAGATCCGCGGCGGCACGGGCGAGGTCGGCCTCCGTGCCCGGTAGCGCGCCGGGCAGGTGGCGGGTGCCGTCGGGCGCCATCAGTTCGACCCCGTGGCTGCCCGCGAGCCAGACACCGGGAACCGGCATTCGCGCCTGTAGATCGTCGAGCCCGCGGCCGCTGAGCACGGCAACCGGGCACCGCGCGGCCAGATCCGCGAGGGTCGCGGCCGCGCCCTCCACCATCTCGGCCGCGGCCGGATCGGTGACGATCTCGGCCAGTGTGCCGTCGAAGTCCATGAGTACAGCGGGTTTCTCGGTTTCCAGCAGATCCGCGAACCGCGGCCAGTACTCGAAAACATCGGGGACCTCACCGACCCGCCGGAATCCACCGCGCACACCGATCCGCGCGGCGTCGTCGACCACCGTATCGGCCCCCGCGGACAGCAGTCTGTCCCCGTCACCTACCCGGTCGATGCCCACCACCAGTCCGAAACCCCCGTTACGGCCTGCCGCCACACCGGCTTCGGCGTCCTCCACCACGACGACCCGGCCCGGCGCGCTGTGCAGACGCGCCGCGGTTTCGCGCAGCACGGCCGGGTCCGGCTTCCCCGGCAGGCCGAGCTCTTCCGCGTCCCCCCCGTCGACCCGGACCTCGAAGAGGTGGGCGAGACCGGCCGCGGCGAGCACCTGCTCGCAATTGCGGCTGGCGGTGAACACAGCGGTCCGGACGCCTTCGGAGCGGAGCCGGCGAACCAGCGCGACGGTGGAATCGAACGCCACGACACCGTCGCGCGCGATGCGCTCGCGGAACAGGTGGTCCTTGCGGTTGCCCACACCGCATACGGTCTCGGCCGATTCGGGATCGGCCGGGACGCCCCACGGCAGCCGGATATTGCGGGAGGCGAGAAAATCGGCGACACCTCGGTAACGGGGCTTACCGTCCACGTACTTCAGATAGTCGACCTCGGTGAACGGTGACCGGTCCTGTCCGGGGGCGGCCGGCCGAGCGGCGAGGAAGGCATCGAACAATTCGGTCCACACCGCAGCGTGTATCGAGGCGCTGTCGGTCACCACCCCGTCCATATCGAAGATCACCGCGTCGTGACGGCGCGTATCGATCCGCGGTGCGGCAGCACTGTGAGCCACCAATCGAGTCTGACCGGCCGGGTGCCCGGCCGACAGAGGCAAAGGTCCGCTCTTTCATCCGACCCGGAACTCCCGGCCCTGGGTGCCGCCCCGCGCGGGGTCTGCCCGGCGGCGGCCGCACGGGTCGTGACGGCTCACCCCAGCGAAGAGATATCGAGCACCTCGTCGGTATCGCGCCGCGGGGTACGCGATGGTGGCGGCGCGAGCGAACGCCCCAATCGGACGAGCATCTGCGGAAACCGCGGACCTACCAGTTCGGCGACTCTCGCCCGGGCCGAGGGGAGCTCGGTGACATGGGTGAGAACGCAGGTCGACAAGTCCTCGACAGTGCACTCCAGCAGTACCGCCGACAACGCCTCCCCGCACCACAGCAGCGACTCGACCGTATCGTCGCGGCTGGACAGTACAACGATCATCGCCTCGTCCGGGCGGACGTCCTCATCGGCCGCGCCCAGCGCACCCACCGGGAAACTACGATTGACCGGCACCCGGCCCGATAGATCGGCCGAGGGCAGCCGACCGGCCGGGATCCCGGCACCGCCGTGGGTACCGGCACCGGCCCACCACAGCAGTTCCCTCTGATATCGGGGATCGTGCCGGCGCAGCTTCGCAGTGGTCCGGGAGAGACTGTCCAGATCGGCGCGCAGACGCGGGTCCACCACGTGCAGTGCGGTATCGCGGTACCGGCACAGACTCTGCAGCACCGGCTCGAGCTCGGCCCAGCCATCGGGGGCGGCCATGGGTGCTCGGTCGGTGTACCGGCTGTCGATGGCGGCGGCGGACAGCATCTCGATCTCGAACGGCTCGCGCCGCCCCGCGAACGACAGCGCGGCCAGGTTCGCCCGCACAGGGGGCTCCGGGAACCGGGTGACACGCACATCCCAGCCGGCGGCGGCCCACGCGACGAGGGCATGGTCGAGCAGCGCACCACAGGCGAGAATGCCCTGGCGGTTCAAGGGATCGGTACCGGGCAGCAGCCGTTCGGCGTCGACGAAGAGTTCCAGCGTGCTGCCATCCCAGCGCCAGCGCCAGGGTTGACTGTTGTGCAGGGACGGTGCGCGGCAGGCGCGCTCCAGCACCGCACGGACCGTGTTCTCATCGGGCCTCTGCTCCCGCATGCCGACACCTCCGCTACCCCGCACGCACCTCCGGGTCGCCGCGGCGACCCCGCTTCCTGCATACTGACCGACCCCGGCAGGATCGCGAGAGTGCCGAAGGTCCCCCGTCCCGGAGGATCAGGGCCCGGTCTCTCCGGGCCCGCCCCCGAATATCACCGCCGGGAATCGACTTTGGTCTCTTCCGGCCGGGACCAACGCCCCCATCGTCGGCGTGGTCCGCGCTTTAACCTCGCTGTATCCGGAGGAACCGGAGCGGCGGAGAAACCGTGGCCGGCAGAGCCCGGATTCCGGAGCCGATGAGTGAGAAGGTGGGCCCACCGTGAGCACATATACCCGAGAGCCCGTGGTCGTCGGCGTCGACGGCTCCGCCGCGTCGTTCGCCGCCGTCCAGTGGGCGGCCCGGACAGCGGCAGGACACGGCGACCCGCTGCACCTGGTGTACGCCGTCGGGGCGCCGCTGGATTTCGGGCCCGGACTCGGGGTCGTCGCCTTCGACAATCAAGCGCTGCGGGCCGATGGCGAGGCCGTATGCGCCTCCGCCGCGAAGATCGCCCGCGAGATCGCCGGTGAACTGGAGATCAGCACGGTCGTGGTCGATCCGGACCCGGCCCCCACTCTGATCGAGAGATCCCGGACCGCTCGCCTGGTCGTGGTGGGCACCCATGGCCGTAGCGCGATCGGACGGGGGCTGCTCGGCTCGGTGAGCACCTCCCTGGCGCGGCACGCGCACTGCCCGGTCGCCGTGGTCCCGCAGAGCTACGCCGAACACGGCGACCGGCCGGGTGCGCCCGTGGTGGTCGGGGTGGACGGGTCACCGCGCAGCGCCGAGGCCATCGATCTCGCCTTCGCCGAGGCCTCCCGGCGCGGGACCGGTCTCGTCGCGGTCACCACATGGTCGGAATTCTTCCGGTACCTGTCGCGGCCCGAGATGGAGGAACAGGCCCGCGCGCTACAGGCCGAGAGCTTGGCCGGACACACCGAACAGTACCCCGACGTCGCGGTCACCCGCGTCGTCGTCGAAGACCGGGCCGCACGGAGGTTGCTGTACGAGGCCGAAGACGCGCAGCTGGTTGTTGTCGGCAGTCACGGTCGGGGCGGTTTCGCCGGGATGAGTCTGGGCTCGACCAGCCAGGCGGTGTTGCACGGGGTATCCGTACCGCTGATCATCGCCCGGTCCCGAACCTGAGCAGAGCGAGCCCGAGAAGGCGGCCTGGAAGCGGGCCACCTCGCCACCCGCCCCGATCATCGGCACCGGGCAGCTCCCGGAGTCATGGCAGTAGCACGGCGGCGCCGTCGAACCGGCCGTGCGCGAGATCGGACAGGGCGGCGTCGGCCCGCTCCAACGGGTAGGGATGGGTCGTCACCCGCAACCGATGGCGCGCCGCGAAGGCGAGAAAATCGCGGGCGTCGATGCGTGTATTGGACGTGACGCTGCGGATCTGCCGCTCCCGGAACAAATGGCGCCGATAGTCGAGCGGGGGGATATCGGTGAGATGGATTCCCGCCACCGCCAGGGTCCCGCCCGGCCCGAGGGCTTCCAGTGCCGGTGGTACCAGCTCGCCCGCCGGGGCGAACAGAATGGCCGAATCCAGGAGCTCCGGCGGCGGATCCGCGGCGTGCTGTACCGACGCGACACCGAGACCGAGCGCGAGTTCGCGTGACGCGGCGCCGCGGGTCATGACATGGACGCGCGCGCCTCGGGCGAGAGCGACCTGAGCCGTCAGGTGGGCGCTGCCGCCGAATCCGTAGATACCCAGTATTCCGCCCGCGGGTACGAGAGCGCGGGTGAGCGCCCGGTAGCCGATGATGCCCGCGCACAACAGCGGCGCCAGCTCCCGATCCGGATATCCGAGCGGCAGCGCCAACGCGAATTCCTGTGGAACCGTGACATATTCGGCATACCCGCCGTCGGCGTCCCATCCGGTGTACCGCGATTCCGGGCACAGGTTCTCCGCACCCTTCCGGCAGAATGCGCACACCCCGCAGGTGTGTCGCAACCACGGGATCCCGACGCGATCCCCCACCGTGAAGGCACCCCGTTCCGCGGTGGCGACGACCTCGGCGACGACCTCGTGCCCCGGTACGATATGCGGCCGGTGCACGGGCAGGTCGCCCTCCACCACGTGCAGGTCCGTACGGCACACACCGCAGGCCAGCACCCGGGCGAGCAGCTCACCGGGCCCCGGTCGCGGAAGCGGCTCCCGCCGCGCGGTGATCGGTTTCCGGTCGACACTTCGGGGCGCGTCCACCCGCCACGCCCGCATGGTCGCCGGGTTCACACCGCGACCCCCGCGATCAACCTCGTCCCGGTGACCAGGGTGGGTTCGATACCGATGACGACGCCGCTGTCCGGGTCGTCCCAGGGGCCGAGCCGCCGTGCGTACTCCGCGGCGAGTTCCCCAGCGGTGACCAGCCGCGCCGGCCCGGTGACCAGCACCGACCATCCGACCCGCCGCACCGGGTCGATCTCGTCGGCGTGATAGGCGACGATGGCGGACCGGCCGAGCGCCGTCCGGGCCAGCCCGGCGAACGGCTGGGTCCGCACGATCACCTCCCCGCCGTCGCCGATGAGATGGTTCACCGGCCGCACCGCGGGCAGCGCGTCGGCGGTGAACACGAGGCGCCCGAAAGGGGCGGTGGCGAGCAGGCGCAGGGCTTCGGCGCGTTCCAGCGGCACGGTTCGCCGCGGAGCCCCGCCGTAGCCCGGGGCCAGTTCGGGACCGATCACCTCGTTTCCCCGCTTCCTCTGTCGGCATCTCTCCTCAGATCACCACCACGGCAAGGAACTGGACAGGGCCGAATGCCCTCTGCCACCGCTCACCAAGTACCTCCCAGCCCACCGCGGCCGCGGGCACGCCGGCGGATCCGAACGCCGCCTCCCGTCTCCGGGCCACGGAAGGCCCATATCCCTCGGGCCGGGACGAATGGCCCCGGCACGGGAGCCGAGCGACCCTGGGGATACCCGGCCGGCCCCGGATATCGTTCGAAACATCGTCGCGCGCAGCGAGACGAGGTAGCGGGTACGGCGCCCGGTCAGGGCGGCAAGCCCGTTCGGTCAGGGGTGTGCGCGCATTACTCGGGCTACGCTCTCCGCCACAGCGGCCGACGGCGCCGAAAGGACCTGCACGTCATGGCATATCAGGTGGATCTCCACGAATCGGCCCCGCACACCGTTCTCACCATCCGCCGGACGATACGGGACGACCGAGCGGGTGACGACATCCGCGACGGCATGACGGACCTGTATCGCCTCGTCCGGACCCTCGGTCTGCTGCCGGTCGGCCCGCCCGCGACCACCTACCACGGTGATTTCCGGTCCGGTGCGGCCACCGAGGCGGAGCTGATCCTTCCGGTCGCGGCCGCGGCGCCGGGGTCCTCGAACGGCGAGTTCACCCTCCGCCGTACCGAACCCCGGTGCTATGCGCGCACCTGCCATTACGGCGACTACGCGAGCATCGGCGCGGCCTATCGCGCGCTCGACGACTGGCTCCGGCACTCCGGTCTCCAGACGACCGGACCGCCCACCGAGATCTACCGGATCGCGCCGGACGAGGCCGTCACCCCCGCCGACCTGGTCACCGAGATACACGTCCCGGTGACCACCACCATGCTGAGCGTACGGATACCCGCTTCCGTCGCGGCCGTCGCCGGGACGGTCCGTACCGCACTGCGGGACAGCGGTTTCGAGATCTCATACGAAGTGGCCGTCCCCACCGATCCGGAGCGGCGGTCGGGCGCAGATCCGGCCGAGCACCTGCTCCTCGGGGCCTTCGCCCGGGACCTCGCAGTACAGGCGGCCCGGGTCAACGGACGGATCACCCCACTGTTGCCCTGCGATATCGCCGTACGCCGGACGGAATCGGTCACTGTCGTCGAAACGACGGACCCCCGACTGCTCGTGGAATGCAGTGGGCAACCCGCACTGGGGCCGGCGGCCGAGCAGATCGGTGAACGCATCACGACGATACTGGCGGCGGTGGCACACGTGTACGAGTAGTGCGATCGCCTCGGCGCGACCTGCATAGAACGATCGGCCGGTCAAGTGCCGTTCGTCGTCGAATGCGAGGCCCATACCGCCACCCTGCGGGCTCTTCACTCCGTACGCTGAGTACAACTCATATCCGAGAGAGGCGTGACCATGGTCAGGGTGTTTCTGGTCGATGACCACGAGATAGTACGGCGCGGGGTCGCCGACCTGATCGAGGCGGAAACCGATCTGGAGGTCGTCGGTGAGGCGGCCAACGTCTCCCAGGCGCTGGCCCGGATCCCGGCGCTACGGCCCGATGTCGCCGTCCTGGACGTCCGCCTGCCGGACGGCAACGGCATCGAATTGTGCCGGGAACTGCTGTCGGCGAATACAGGGCTCCGGTGTCTGATGCTCACCTCCTTCACCGACGACCAGGCCATGCTCGATGCCATCCTGGCCGGTGCCAGCGGCTACGTCGTCAAGGACATCACCAGCCTCGAACTCGTGCGCGCCATTCGAGAGGTGGCGGCCGGCAGATCCCTGCTGGACAACCGGGCGGCGGCCGCGCTCATGGCGAAATTCCGGGCCGAGGCCGAAACCGCGACGGGTCCGCTCGCCGGACTGACCGAACAGGAGCGCACCCTGCTCGCGCTGCTGGGCGAGGGGCTCACCAACCGCCAGATAGCCGGTCGCATGTTCCTGGCCGAGAAAACCGTCAAGAACTACGTCTCGCGGTTGCTCACCAAACTCGGTGTCGAACGCCGGACCCAGGCCGCGGTACTCGCGACCAAGATCATCCCGCCCGACCGCAAGTGACCCGTGAACAGGTCGGACGGTAGCGGCGGACGCCAGGCCAGTGGAAGAATATTGCGTATGGAACGCCAGGTGCCCGCGACGAGTGACCGGCCCCCGGTGACCGAAACGCTGTCCCAGCTGCGGCTGCACGAACTCCTGGACGAGGTGCAGGAACGTATCGCCCAGATCGTCGATGTACGTGACCGGATGGACCGGCTGATGGAGGCGATGCTGTCCATCACCGCGGGCCTCGATCTGGACGACACCCTCCGGTCGATCGTGCACACCGCCATCGAGTTGGTCGACGCCGGATACGGCGCACTCGGTGTCCGCGGCACCGAGTCGACCAGTGACGAGTTGGCCGAATTCGTCTACGAGGGCATCGACGATGCCACCCGGCAGCGGATCGGCGATCTGCCCCGCGGCCACGGGGTGCTGGGAGTACTCATCCAGCAACCCGAGCCCATCCGCCTCACCAATATCTCCGAGCACCCGGCATCGGTCGGTTTCCCGGCACACCACCCGCCCATGCACAGTTTTCTCGGGGTGCCGGTCAAAGTGCGCGACGAGGTGTTCGGCAACCTCTATCTCACCGAGAAGATCGGGGCCAAGGAATTCACCGAGGACGACGAGGTCGTAGTGCAGGCCCTGGCGGCAGCGGCCGGTATCGCCATCGAGAACGCCCGCCTCTACGAACAGTCCCGGCGGCGCCAGCACTGGCTCGAAGCCACCCGGGATGTCGCCACCGAACTGCTCGCGGGCGGCGAACCGCAGGACATCCTCGATCTGGTCACCGAACGGGCCCGCACCCTCACCGGCGCCGCGTGCACATTCGTGGCGCTGCCCGATGATCCCGACCTCCCCGGTCACGAGGTGCGCGAACTGACCATTGCGGCGGTATCCGGTGGACAAGCCCACGCACTGAGCGGACGACGGCTGCCACTGCACGGTTCGCAATCGGGCAAGGTGTTCCGGCACGGGCAGACCATCGCTGTGGATCAGCTGGCCACCGACGTGTCACCGGGAATCTCCGAGGATTTCGGGCCGGCCCTCGTCCTTCCGCTGCGCGCCGAGGACACGATCATCGGCGTGCTCGCCACCGTCCAGCCGTCGGGCGGCAATACCTTCGATCCCGCCGTCCGGGCCATGATGACGGTGATCGCCAACCAGGCCGCCTTGGCCCTGCGGCTGGCGGAAACGCAGCGCCGGATGCGGGAACTGGATGTGGTCGCCGACCGCGACCGGATCGCCCGCGACCTGCACGACCACGTCATCCAGCGCCTTTTCGCCCTGGGTCTCGGCCTCCAGGGCACCCTGCAGCGTGCCCGCAGCGACGAAGTGCGGGCACGACTGGGTGAAACCATCGACGACCTGCAATCGATCATGCAGGAGATCCGGCACTCGATCTTCGATCTGCACAGCACCACGACCACCGAATCGGCCGGCTACCGCCGGCACCTGCACGGTATCGTCACCGAACTGACCGCCGAGACCGACCTGCGCACGACGATCCGGCTCAGCGGGCCGGTCACCGTCCTGGTCCAGCCCCTGTCCGACGATATCGAGGCCGTCCTGCGCGAGGCGGTCAGCAACGTGGTGCGGCACGCCCGCGCGACTACCTTGTCGGTCGAGTTGCGCGTGGGCGACGAGGTGACTCTCGAGGTGGCGGACGACGGCATCGGGCTGTCGCCCGAAATCCGGCGGCGCAGCGGGCTGGCCAACCTGCGGGTCCGCGCGGAGCGGGCCGGCGGGCACTGCACGGTGAGCCGCAAACCGACCGGCGGCACCGTCCTGTGCTGGAGCGCGCCGCTGCCCTGACCCGGGCGATCCGCCGAACCCGTCCCGCGGCTACCCCCGCCGGGATGTGCACACGTCGGCGACCCGTCGGCCTCTTCCACGCGCGCCCACCCCGAAGGCCACTGCAGCACACGGTCCGGGTCACGAATCGTCGGGCGCCCACTCCCAGCACGCCGTCGGACATCGGGCTCGGGGGATCCCGTACCGGGTACCGATCACGCCGTCGGCAACCCGTCCGGGGATTCGGTACCGAGAGTGGAGGCCACCCCCGACAGGGTCCAATGTCGTGAAACCGAAGGGCCCGCAGACCCCGGTTTCTGTGTCCCGCGTACCGTCGACCGGCCCTGCCCGATACCGGGGTACGCCTCCACACTGGCGATATGACCGACAACGACGTCCCCGGCGCCACTCACGCACCCGACCGCGCCACCCTGTTCGCGGCCATGCGGGTAGCGCAACGCGCGCCGTCGGTGCACAATACGCAGCCCTGGCGGTGGGTGTACCACGATGGCCGGCTGCGCCTCCGCCGCGACGACGAACGGCTGCTCACATCGGCCGATCCCAGTGGCCGCCAACTCGTGATCAGCTGCGGCGCCATGCTGCACCACGCCCGCGCCGCCTTCGCGGCAGCCGGGTGGCGGACCGGAGTCGAGCGCCTGCCCGATCCCGACGACCCCGGCCTACTGGCCGTCCTCACCTTCGCGCCGTGGCCGGACGCACCGACCCCGCCGCGCACCCTTCCCGAGGTCATTCAGCGTCGCCGCACCGACCGCCGCCCGCTGAGGGATCCCGGCGACCTGTCCGGCCGGGCCGAAGCGGCCCGGCTCCTGGCCCGCGAGTACGAGGTGGAGCTGGACGTCCTCGACGCGGAGGCGGCCGCCCGGTTGAGCCGTGCCTCGGAACACTCGGCCGCGCTCCGGCACTACGACATGCCCTACCACAGTGAACTCCAGTGGTGGGCCGGTCACGAGAACCTTCCCGAAGGTGTGCCCGCCACGGCCTTGGTCTCGGAGGTGGAAGCGGCCCGAGTACCGCTGGGGCGCAAGTTCCCGACCCCGGCGCGCGCCGTACACGGCGGCGAAGAGGAGGACCGAGCACAACTCTGGGTGCTCGCCACCGCCGACGAGTCCGATCTCGAGTGGCTGCGGACCGGCGAGGCGCTGTCGGAGATCCTGCTCGAATGCACCGCGGCCGGGCTGGCCACCTGCACGCTCACCCATATCACCGAACTCCCCACCACCCGGCGCATCGCATCGACCCTGATCGGTGGGCACCGCACAGCGCAGGTGGTGTTGCGAGTGGGGCTCGCGCCCCACCGGGCGGACCAGGAGCCGACCCCCCGCAGACCGGTGACCGATTTCCTGACCGTCCACCCCGACGCCTTCGCCACCGGCGACGCGGGCATCCGCTAGCGCTCGGCGACCGTCTCGCCGGCGCGTGGCAGCGTCGTCGGTGTGCGCGGAAGCGGCGGACTCCGGCGCTCGCCCGGAATCCGGGCCGACCGCGGCTCGCGATCCGACGCACCGGCCACCGGTGACTTTCTGCTCTGTCAGGAGCTGTTCCCGAGCGCGAGACTGGCCAATACAGCGTCCGCGACGAATTTCCGCAACCCGGAGAGAGCGGATCGAGGAGACGCCGCGGTAGCCCGCCCGACCGTAAGCGAGGACCTCCGATGTCTCATCTCCATGATCCCGTGGCAGCGGCCGCGGACACAGCGCACGAGTGGATACGCGCCGTAGCTACCTCCCTCGGAACCGACGAACCCCGCGCCTATCGTGTCCTGCGGGCCTGGTTGCACTCCGTGCGCGATCAACTCGGGGTCGCCGGATCGGCACATCTGGCCGCACAGTTACCGGAGCTGCTGCGCGGCACCTACTACAGCGGCTGGGTGCCGAGCCGGGTACCGCTTCGGCACGACGCGGAGGGTTTCGCGACCCGGTTCGCCCGCGAGGCCGGAATCGAGCGCGGCGAAGTCGGTTACACCGCCGGCGCGGTGACCGGGGTACTCGCCGGCAGGTTTTCGCCGGGGCAGCTCGGCAGGGTCTTCGGAGTGCTGCCCGAACCGCTGTGCCGGTTGCTGTCCCGCGCGGCGCCCGCGTCCGCCGACGGGTCCGGGCGCCGGAAGCAGGTCCACAGGCCCGCCGCGGACCTGAGCGCATCGATCCGCGCGCTGGGTGAGGCCGTCGGTGTACTCGCCCGGGGGCTCGAAGGCTCTCCGGTCGAGTCGGACGAGGCCGACGACGCCCGGATGCGCGCCGCCGCCCAGCAGGCCCAGCGCATCCTCCTGGCCGCGGGGGTGACGGCCCCACCGGAGCTACAGCAGGACCACGACCGGATCACGATCACCGCCCCGGGCCGTGCGCCCGGAGACGGGCGATGAACCGGGCGGGTGCAGCACAGCCGGAACCGGAACCGCTGGAGAATGCCTCGTCCGCGCGGCCCGGGGAGATCGTGGTCGGCGCCGACGGTTCCGCGGCATCCGATCTGGCGGTGCGGTGGGCGAGCGAGACAGCCGCGCAGCGGCGGCGGACATTGCGGATCGTGCACGGCTACAACCCGGCCGCGGCCCGGACCCTCCACAAAGTGCACGACGCCATGCGACCGCCCGTGGTCGACACCATCCGCCGCCGGGGCGCCGAAATCCTCGCTATCGCACGCGAAGAGGCGCTTCACATCGACCCGTCGCTGCCGGTGGAAACCGAACTGTCCGAAGTGGGTGCGGTCCGGACCCTCATCGAGCGATCGGCCACGGCCGACCTCACCGTCCTCGGCGCGTCCGGTAACGGATCGACACTCACCCATCTCGGTTCGACCCTGCTGTCCGTGGTCGCCCACGGTCACGGCCACGTGGTCGTCGCACGTGGTGCCGCCCCAGGCCGGCCCGAACACCGGCACGGGCCTGTCGTCGTCGGCCTGGACGGTTCCCGCTGCAGCGAAGCCGCCACGGCGGCCGCCTTCGCCGAGGCGGACGCGCGCGGCGCGGCCCTGATCGCCCTCCACACCTGGCACGATCTGCGCGCTCACTGGTTCGCCGGGATGCCCGAACTGATCGAGGATCCGCCGATCGCGGAGGCGGCCGATGCCCACCTCCGTACATGGCTGGCCGGCTGGAGCGAGAAGTATCCCGGTGTCCGGGTGACCCGCCGGATCTACCTTGCGGGTCCGGATCTGCACCTGATCCAGTGGTCGGAGTCCGCGCAGCTGATCGTCGTCGGAAGTCGCGGACGCGGTGGCTTCCGCGGGCTACTGCTGGGGTCCAAGAGCAATATCGTGGTCCAGCGCGCCCACTGCCCGGTTCTCGTCGCCCACGCGACCTGAGCACATCGGCGTGCCTTTCGTAACCGAATCCGCACATCCGCCCGAGCAGGTGCGCTCCGAGGCGGTGGTCGACCCGCGGGAACCCGTCTCGGCCCTGATGCGGGACCTGCGGACAGGCCCCGGAGGACTCACTTCCCGCGAGGCCGGCCGCAGACTCGAATTGTACGGCCCCAACGAACTCCCACTGCGTCGCGGACAGCCCTGGTGGGTGGCACTGGGCCGGCAGTTCAGTCACCCGCTCGCCCTGTTGCTGTGGGTGGCGGCGGCACTCGCCCTCGGCAGCGGGGCGGTCGCGCTCGGCATCGTGATCCTGGTGGTCATCGTGCTCAACGCCGTTCTCGCCTTCTGGCAGGAAAATCAGGCCGAACACGCGGTCCGGGCGCTGGGCCGGTTTCTGCCCGCACAGGTATGGGCGGTGCGCGACGGAACCCGGACCCGGGTGCCTGCCGGACAGCTGGTACGCGGGGATGTCCTGCTCCTCGAAGAGGGCGAACGCATCCCCGCCGACGCACGGATGATCGACGGACATGTCGAGGTCGATATGTCTGCGCTCACCGGCGAATCCGAGATCCTGGACCGTCGCGCCGGTGCCCCCGATCATGCCGACCGGTCGCTGGATTCACCCGTACTCGTCTTCACCGGCACCGCCTGTGTGGGCGGAGCGGGTCGTGCGCTCGTGCACGGCACCGGTGTGCACACCGAACTCGGCCGAATCGCGGCCCTCTCCCAGCACGTCCGGCCCGAGGAGAGCCCGCTCGAGCATCAGGTGCGCCGGGTCGCCTGGCTGATCGCCGCGGTCGCCGTCGGCGCGGGCGCGGCCTTCCTGCCGCTCGGGCTGCTGGCCGGGCTGTCGCTGGGATCCGCTTTCCTGTTCGCCATCGGCCTGCTGGTCGCCAACGTCCCGGAAGGCCTGTTGCCCACCATCACGCTCGCGCTGGCGGCCGGCGTCCGATCCATGGCACGGCGCGGTGCGGTGGTCAAACGGCTCTCCGCGGTCGAAACCCTGGGCTCGACCACAGTGGTCTGCACCGACAAGACCGGCACCCTCACCATGAACTCGATGCGGGTCGCCGAGATCACCGGCGCACCGCGGGAGACCACCGAGATCGTGGCCAGATGCGCTACCGCGGAGCTGGGCGACCACGCCGGCGGTGACCCGATGGAACTCGCCCTCCTGCACTACGCGGCGGACAGCGGCCACCTCCTGTCCCCGGCACAACGGGACGCCGAGCGGTCGGTGCTGAACGCGTTCGACCCGGAGCGGAAGATGATGTCGACGGTGGACTCCGTCGACGGAACACTCCGTGTGCATGTCAAAGGCGCGCCCGAAGAGGTACTCCCCCGCTGCACCCGGTGGCCGGCGGACACGACGCCGCAGCGGGTCCGGGCGCAGATCGACGATTTGGCCGGTCGGGGGCTGCGGGTGCTCGCGGTGGCAACGCGCCACTGGGATCCCGGCACACCCACCGACCCCGGGCACGTCGAGCGCGACCTGGCGCTGGTAGGCCTGGTCGGTCTGCTCGACCCTCCGCGACCGGAGGTCCCCGCCGCCGTACGAGCCGTCCACGCCGCCGGTATCACGGTGCACGTCATCACTGGCGACAACGGCCGGACCGCCGCCGAGATCGCGCGGCGGGTGGGGCTCGGGGCCGACCGCGTCATCGACGGCACCGCCGTGGACGCGATGTCCGACGACCGGTTGGATACCGTCCTCGCCGAACCCGGGGAGATCGTCTTCGCCCGGACCACCCCGGAAATGAAGCTGCGCATCGCGGACGCGCTCCGCCACAACGGCGAAGTGGTGGCCATGACAGGAGACGGAGTGAACGACGCTCCGGCCCTGCGGCGCGCGGATATCGGTGTCGCGATGGGGCGCGGTGGTACGGATGTCGCCCGCGAAGCGGCGACCCTGATCCTCACCGACGACAATTTCGCCACCATCGTCACCGGTATCGAGGAAGGGCGCCGGGTATTCGACAATGTCCGGAAATTCGTGCTGTACATCTTCGCGCACGCCGTCCCCGAGGTCTTCCCCTTCTTGCTGTTCGCGCTGTCCGGCGGTCTGATCCCGCTACCACTGACAGTCTTGCAGATCCTCGCGATCGACCTCGGCACCGAAACCCTGCCGGCGCTCGCCCTGGGCCGGGAACCGGCCGAACCGGGTCTGATGGACCGCCCGCCGCGCCCGCGGCGTGAGGGTGTGATCACCGGGTGGCTATTGGTGCGGGCGTGGGCGCTGCTCGGCGTGGTCTCGGCCCTACTGGTGACCGCCGGTTTCTTCATCGTCCTGTGCGCCGCCGGCTGGCGCCCCGGTGACCCCGTCGGACCGGACACGCCGCTGCACCATGCCTATATCCAGGCCACCACTGTCACTTTCACCGGAATCGTCGCCTGCCAGCTGGGCACCGCGTTCGCCGCCCGCACCGAATGGGCGTCGCTGTTCTCGGTCGGTCTCACGAGCAATCGGCTGCTGCTGGCAGGCTGCGCGTTCGAGATCGTCTTCGCCGCCGCACTCGTCTACGCGCCACCGCTGCAGCAAATCTTCGGTACCACCGGGCTCGCTCCGTGGATGGTCGCTCTGATACTTCCCTTCCCCGTCGTGGTCTGGTCCGTCGACGAGGCGTTGCGATGGCGCCGCCGCCGAGGACCGACCGGGCACACAACGCCTCGTGGGGGCTCAGGGTCTGGGACTTCGGTCCCCCGATAGAGGTATTCGTGCACTGGTGGTGGCGCGCGCCGGGAGCGAGTCTGAACAGGAAGGCGTTTCGCGGTGCCTCCCGCCCGCGGACGCCGCGGTCGCCGTTCCTGTTCCTCCCGGAAAGCAGTGAGGTCGTCACGATGCGCGCACGCGATATTCTCAGCCGCCCGGTGGTCACCGTCCGTCCGGAGACACCGCTCCCCGAGGCGGTCGCCCTGCTGACAGGTCACGGTTTCGCCGCGCTGCCGGTGGTGGACGACGAGGACCATGTAGTGGGCATACTGTCCGAATCCGACGCCATGAGCGCCGAAACGAGGACCGCCGCCGTGGAAACCGCCATGACCGTACCGGTCGAAGTGGTCGGGCCGACGACGGACGCGGCCGCCGTGGCCGCATCCGCGCTGGAACACCACGTACGGTCACTGCCGGTGGTCGAGGCCGGAATACTCGTGGGTATGGTCTCCCGCCGCGACCTGCTGCGGGCACTGGTGTGCGACGAAGCCGCGATAGAGGCCAAGGTGCGGGCCCTGCTCGACGACTACGCCGGCAGCCATCGCCAATGGGATATCGACGTCGGCCACGGTGTGGTGACGATCCAGGGAATCTTCGCCGACGAATCCGAACAGCGGGTCGTGGCCGCGATGGCCCGCACGGTCGCCGGCGTCGGCGAAGTCCGTATCGTCGACACGGTCACCGAGAGGTGATTCCGCCGCGACCGGTCAGTTCTCGGCGCTGTTCAGCGACTCGAGGGCCGCCCGCAGTTTCGCGGTGGCCTCCTCGGCTACCGGTTCCAGTGCCTTCTCCTCGGTCACCTGGACCATGACCTCCGGATTCATCGCCTCGACGAGTACCGCGGTGTCGGAGTCGCGATCGCGGCGCACCACCACATTGCAGGGCAGCAGCAGACCGATCCGGCGGTCGACGCCGACGGCTCGGTGGGCCAGAGGTGGATTGCATGCGCCGAGAATCAGGTAATCCTCCATCTTCTCGCCCAGTTTGGCCTCGAGCGTGGCCCGCATATCGATCTCGGTGAGCACCCCGAAACCTTGCTCGGCGAGGGCGGCGCGGGTGCGCCGGACGGCTTCCTCGAAGCCGGTGTGCAGAGTAGTGGACGGACCGATCTCCATATGTCGGCCTCCTTTCGGATGCTATTGCCGGTCAAGCCAGCGCGAGGAACAACTTCTCCAGTTCGTCGACCGTCATGGGGTCCGAGTTCTCCCCGGACTCGGTGAGACATTCCCGTAGGCCGGTGGCCACGATCTTGAACCCGGCGCGATCGAGTGCGCGGGCTACAGCGGCCAGCTGAGTCACGACATCCTTGCAGTCGCGGCCCTGTTCGATCATCGTGATGACCCCGGACAGCTGCCCGTGGGCCCGTCGCAATCTGTTCAGCACATCGTTGATCGCGGTCTCGTCGCCGACCATGTTCCACCTTCCTGTCCCACTCGTCCATCATACCCCCAGGGGTATATCGACGACACACCGGCAGACCTCGGTCGCCGCCGCGAGAGTCGCGCTATCAATGGTCGCACCGGCCATTACCGCCTCTTCGCCTTCGACGACTCCCGCTGCGACCCCGCCGACACCGGGGTATATTGGTACGAGAATATACCCCCGGGGGTATATCGGCAACGTGGCCGAGCTTCGGATCACCCGCCCCGGGGTTCTGCCGTCGAGAACAACGACCGGAAACGAGGAACCGATGGCCGAAATCGCTCTCTACGTGGACCCGGTGTGCCCCTTCGCATGGGTCACCGCGCGCTGGCTGCTGACCAGCGCCGGAGACCGGCACACCGTCACCCTCGAACAGCTCAGCCTGGCAGTGCTCAACGAGGGTCGTTCCCCGGATGACGCGGGTCAGCGTGCGATGCTCACCCGTTCACAACGGATCGGGCGGGTATTCGCCGCGGCCGTGCGGTCCGCCGGCCCCGGGGCGTTCACTCCGCTCTACCTCTCCACAGGCACCCGGTTGCATCCGCGCGGACCGGACCTCGACGACGAGTCGGCCGTCGCCGCCGCCCTCGCCGAAGCAGGCTTCGACCGGGCCCTCGTCGATGCCCTCGACGATCCTGGATACGACGCCGAGGTCGCCGCGGCGCACCGCGCGAGCCAGACTGCGCTCGGTGGGCCGGGCGGCAGTCCGATCATCACTGTCGACGGTCACGGATTCGCCGGCCCGGTGCTCACCGCCCCACCGGCCCCGAACCGGGCCACCCAGCTACTGGACGCACTGGTCACTGTCGCGACCGCACCCGAATTCGCCGCCCTGCAACGCCCTTACGACGGACCACCGAAGCTCGGATAGGGCCGGGCCGCGCGACGCCGGCCGCGCGCGAACCGCTCGAGTTCGGCGCATATCGCCGCGATCAGCCGTGGTACCGCGGCCGCCACCGGCGCGGACAGGCCGATTCCGAAATCATGTCGTTCGACGTCGACGGCGAAGATCACCAGGCGGTCCGGCAGGCGGCCGAGTGCCCGGCCCAGCCGCACGGCCTCGGCCACGCCGAGCGAATGCGAACTCGTGACAGCGGTCGGTCCGCGCAGGCACTGCTCGTCCACCCGGCGGACCCGCCCCGGCCGCGACGAAGTGCCGACCACCGCGTCGACCACGACCGCCAGGTCCGATCCGGACCACAGATCGAGCAGGCCGGTGCATTCTCCATCCGATATCGCCACCCGCACGCCCGGAATGCGCAGGACGGCGATCCGCGACGCGACCTCCGGGCCGACGCCGTCGTCACGGCGACAGCCGTTTCCGATACCGATGACCACGGCGCGCCCGGCGGTCATCTGCCCGTCACATCGAGGGTCAGGAAATGCGCCGAACAGGAAATGCACGGATCGTAATTGCGGATCGTCCGCTCACAGAGTTCGGTCAGTGCCGGATCCGGCAGGTCGAGGTGGGCCCCCACCGTCCGGCGTAGGTTCTCCTCCATCACCGCCTGGTTCTGTGACGTCGGCGGCACGATGGTGGCGGACCGCACGAGGGCGTCGGCACCGATGTCGTACCGGTGGTACAGCAGTCCCCGGGGCGCCTCGCTCACGCCGTAACCGGTCCCCGCGCGCGGTCGCACGGGAACCGCGGGGCGAGGCGGGCGCCGGTAGCCGGCGATGAGTGCGAGCGCCTCCTCCATCGCGTAGGCGACCTCCACCAGCCGGACCAGAATGCTGCGGAACGGATTCCGGCAGACGCTGCCCAGCCCGACCTCCGCCGCGAGCCGGCGGGCGACCGGCGACAGCCGAGCGGAGTTCAGTGCGTAGCGGGCCAGCGGACCGGTGAGGTACCGGCGGCCGTCGAAGGTGGCGTACAGCGCCGTGGAATGCCGCACCTGACGCTCGACCAGATGGGTGGCGAAATCGTCGGCGGGGAAGCACAGACCGCCGCTCGTCCGGACCGTACCGGTTTCGATCGCGTAATGCGCCGCATCCGTCGCCGACACGAAGTCGCAGTCCAGCTCGGCCTCGGGGAAATCGAAATCGGCCACCCGCCGGGTAATACGCACCGCACTGTCCAATCCGCGGCGCAACTGCTCGGCCACCGCGGCGAATTCCCGTGGCTCGGGCGCCGAATAGAAGCCGCCCAGGCGCACGTTCACGGGATGGATCGCGCGGCCGCCGATGAGCTCGAGCAGCATATTGCCCGCTTTCTTCATCGCCAGCCCCTGCTCGACCAGCTCACGCTCGGCCCGGGCCAGTGCCACCGCGTCGGGAAAGCCCAGGAAATCGGGGATGTGCAGCAGGAAGATGTGCAGGCAATGGCTGGCGATCCACTCTCCGCAGTAGAGCAATCGGCGCAACTCGCGCAACGGTGGATCCAACTCCACTTCGCAGAGCTGTTCCAGGGCATTGCAGGCGCTCACCTGGTAGGCCACCGGGCAGATTCCACAGATGCGGGAGGTGATATCGGGCGGCTCGGTGTAGGCCCGCCCGCGCAGCAGTGCCTCGAAGAACCGCGGCGGCTCGTAGATCCGGAGTTCGGCGGCCTCGACGGCACCGTCGCGCACGACGATGTGCAGCGCCCCTTCGCCTTCCACCCGCGCCAGCGAATCGACGATCAGTGTTCTACGCCGGGTCGTCACCACGATGCTCCGCGAATTCGGGTGCGCCACACGCGTAGGTCCGGAAGGCACGGTCGACCTCGTCGACGGACATCCCGTTGACCCGGAGAATCGGTAGCAGCGCATGGATATTGGGCCGGGCCATCGGGCCGAAGCAGCCGAAACAGCCCCGGTGGTAGGCCGGGCACAGCGCCCCGCACCCCGCCTGGGTCACCGGCCCCAGACACGGAATCCCCTCGGCGACGGTTACGCAGGTGGTGCCGCGGCGTTTGCATTCGGTGCAGACGCTGGTGTTCGGGATATCGGGTTCCCGCCCGGCCAGGAAGGCGCACAGCGTATCGAGCAGCTGCCGGCGATCGATCGGACAACCGCGCAGCTCGAAATCGACCGGGACATGCTCGGAGATCGGAGTGGACGTGGACAGGGTCGCGATGTATTCGGGCCGCGCGTAGACGACCGAGGTGAATTCCTCGATCTCGGCGAAATTACGCAGCGCCTGGATACCGCCGTGCGTCGCACATGCTCCGATGGCCACCAGGATGCGCGACTGTTCACGGATTTCGGCGACCCGCCGCAATTCCTCGGGGGTGCTCACCGAGCCTTCGACCAGGGAGACATCGTAGGGACCCGGTTCCACCGCGCTCGACGCCTCCGTGAAATGCACGATGCGGATCCGGCCCGCGAGCGCGAGTAGTTCGTCCTCGCAGTCGAGCAGGGTGAGCTGGCATCCGTCGCAGGAGGTGAATTTCCAGACCGCCAGAGTTGGTGGGGCGCTCATAGTTCCCGCACCGCCAGCAGCGGCTCGGCCACCGCGTAGTCGACGATCGGACCGTCCCGGCACAGTAGCAGGGGGCCGAGCTGACAGTGCCCGCACCGGGCGACACCACATTTCATATTCCGCTCCAGCGATACCCGGATACGGTCGCCGGGCACCTTCTTGCCGAGCAACGTCTGGGCGCAGAAGCGCATCATCGGTTCCGGGCCGCACAGAAAACCTGTGGTCCGGGGCGGGTCGATATCCAGCTGCGCCAGCGGCTCGGTGACGAAACCGATCCGGCCCGTCCAGCCCGGGCAAGGATGGTCCACGGTACGCAGCACGTCGACAGAACCGGTGCGCGCCCACCGATCCTGCTCCTGCCCGAACAGCACTTCCGCGGGTGAGCGCGCCCCGGTGATCACCGTGACCCGCCGGTAGTCCGCGCGGGCGGCGAGCACGGCGAGCACGAGCGGTCGCAGCGGTGCCAGCCCGAGACCGCCGCCGACGACCACGATGTCGCCGCCGGCGGCCGCTTCCACATCCCATCCGGTGCCGAACGGCCCGCGTACCCCGATCAGCCCGCCGAGCGAGGTGTCGCTCAGCGCACGGCTCACCGCGCCGACCGTGCGGATCGTGTGCTCGAGCAGCCCGTCCGCGGCGGAGGGGTCACCGCTGAGCGAGATCGCGATCTCCCCCACCCCGAAGCTGTAGAGCATCATGAACTGTCCGGCCCGGAAAGGTCCGGCCCGGCGATGGACCGGCCGGAGCAGCAATGTGACCGTGTCCCGGGTCCGTAATGTGCGCCGTACGACCCGATACGGCAGCATCACGTCGTTCGCGGCGGACAGGTCGGACCGCACCACGCTGGTCACGATCCACCACAGCTGGGGTGCCAGGGCTGTTCGGCCGGGTTACGGTACAGGTCGATCAAGCGAGCCCGCGTGGCCTGTAACCGGACGACCAACACCTCCGTCAACGCGAGCAGCAGCGCCCGGCCGAACCGCGGATCGTCAGCAGAGAGCCGATTCAACGCGATCGCGTCGAATTCGACCGCCTCCACCGCTTCGGTGGCCAGCGCACCGAAGTGCCAGCGATACGGGGGCACCAGCCACGACCAGCCGAGCAGGTCACCGCGGTGCAGTGTTTGCAGAGCGATCTCGGTGTGCCCGCCCACCCGCGTGTCGAGCCGTACCTGCCCCCCGCGGATCAGCCAGCACCGGTCCGCCGGCTGCCCCTCCTGGATCATCCGGTGGCCGGGCGGAAACGCGACCTCATGTCCCGCCCGCGCCAGTGTCCGCAGCTCCTCCCGGTCGAGGGCCGCCAGACTCGGAAACGCCGACAGATCGTCAAGGACCGGCATCCGCGGTCTCCTCGGCGGCCGCGGCGAGGCTCGCCACCTCCGCCGTCAGGTCGATACCGGCCGGGCACCAGTCGATGCATCGTCCGCAGCCCACACAGCCGGAGCTGCCGAACTGCTCGTGCCAGGTGCCGAGTTTATGGCTCAGCCATTGCCGATAGCGGCTCTCTCCGCTCTGCCGCACATCTCCGCCGTGCACATAGGAGAAGTCCAGTTCGAAGCAGGATGCCCACCGCTCCCAGCGCTCGGCGTGGTCGCCGGTGAGGTCGGTGATGTCCTCGGTGGTGGTGCAGAAGCAGGTGGGGCAGACCATCGTGCAGTTTCCGCAGGTGAGACAGCGCGACGCCACATCCTGCCAGTGCGGGGATTCCCGGGAGTCGCGCACCAGGCGCGGTAGATCCACATCCGGCATCGTCCGGCCCATCTTCCCGGCCGCCGCCGAGACCGCGTCACGGGCCCGCGTGACCTCCTCCTGCCCGGCTTCTCGCGCGGACCCGAGTTCGGCGAGCACCTCCGCGCCGGCCTCAGAACCCACGTCGACCACGAATCGGTGCTCGGGTTCGGTCTGCTCGGTCAGTGCGAGGTCATATCCGGCCGTCACCCCCGGCCCGGTGCCCATGGATGCGCAGAAGCACACCCCACCCGGTTCCGTGCAGTTCGCGGCCACCACGAACAGATCGCCGGTGCGCGCGGTGAACCCCGCATCCGGGTGCGCGCCACCGCCCAGCACCCGGCGCAGTATGCCCATGGCCGCCAGATCACAACCGCGGACACCGAGAAAGGCGGAGCGGGTGGGTACCGCCTCCGCCGGTTCCGGTTCGAGATCGGGGCCGATGGCGGAAATTTTGCGCCGAGGCGGATGCAGGAACTGTTTCCAGGAGCCCGGGCCGGCGGAATGCGCGAACACGGCGTGGTCGGCGCGACGCCGGAGCCGGTAGTACCCGGGGGCGGTCTCCACTCCCCATCCATCGGGCAGCTCGGATCCCGATTCGAGTTCGTCGAGCACCACTGCACCGTCGCGGACGCGCGGTCCTATCACCCGATATCCACGCGCACGCAGCACCTCGACCAGCCGATCCAGGCCCGCACGATCGATCATTGCCGTCCCAGCCGGCATCTCACCACCTCCGATCGGTCCGAACACCCGCTTTCGAGTCTGGACCGGTCGGACAGCTCCTGCGAGAGAAGAAGGTCACCTATCAGCACCGCAGTGCGCGTGGGGCCGCCCCGGTGGGCAGGTACAGACGCCTACCGCGCGATAAGTCGACCGCGAGCCAGTTCGGCGACCCGTTCCATGGCTCCGGTTCCGCGAAGAAATGCGTGGCGCCGGGCACCACGACCCACTCGGTGTCGCCGGGTATCTGCCGTACCTCCGACCGGTTGCGCTCGAGCACCTGCGGATCATCACCCCGACGATCGACAGTGTGGGCACGTGCACCGCCGCCGGCGCCGGCCCGGCCGGATCCGGCCGGGCCGGGCCCCGTCCTGGAACGTCATCCGGCGGACCGAATGTGCGCGGTATCCACCACTCGGGCTTCCTCGACCCCGGCGACCGTTCGGATCATGGCCGTCAGGACGCGCCGCTCGGCCTCGTCGGCACAGGAACCTCGGACGGTGACCGTCCCGTCGACGACCTCGACTTCCCATCCGCGGTGGCTGCCCGAATAGTCGTCGAGCAGGGAGCACACCCGCGCCTCGATCACACCCTGGTTCAATGCGAAGGCACGGAGCAGATCACTACGCGATATGACGCCGACGAGCACCCCGGCCGCGACGACCGGAAGCGACCGGCGATGGTGATCGAGCGCGGCCTTCACCACGTCCGATACCTCTGTCGTGGGCTCGACCACCTCCACCGGGGTCGACATCGCCACCCCCACCACCGCCGAGGCGTGCCGGGATTCGAGCGCGGCCATGGCATCGGACTCCGACAGGAGGCCGACCACCCGCTCCCGGTCGTCGACCACCGGCAGCGCCGCAAAACCGTAACTGGTCAGGAGCCCTACCGCTTCCGAGAGCGGTGTCTCCCGGTGGACCGTGACGACGGGACGGCTCATTATGTCACGTGCACGCACGGTGATCAGCTCCCTCCGGCGGACCTGTCCCACAGCAGCCCCCGTTGCCGAAACGGCGGAACATACTGTTCCTCACCACATTCGTCATCGGCACTCATGGCCGATAGTGCGGAAGGTGCACCGGGACGAGGACCAATGTCATCGGCCACCGCCTGTCGGAGCCGTGTCGGCACCGGTATGGTCCTGCACATCACGGAATTGGCCACGGTAGGCCTCTGGCCCGGCGGGACCGGACAGCTGTTCTCGGCCACCCTGCCGGGGGCCGGACCGTGCTGATCGGTGCCGGCATCGCGGCGGCGATCTCCGGGCTGATCGTCGCGATCGCGGTGCGGCGGACGGAGCTGCTCCGCGACGCGCGCGACACCCTGCGTTCGATGATCCGCCTCCTCCGGCAACCCCACCGGGCGCCGCTGTTGCTCGGCGGTCAGTTGGGCGTGAACCTCGCGTACATCGCCGCACTGGGCTTCGCGCTGCATGCCTTCGGGCAGGACGTGCCCCCGGGCCGGCTGGCCGCCGCATAGTCGCGCCGCGGGTCCGCACGACCGTCGCGATCGTGAGCTGTCGCGATCGGCTGCAGTCGGGGTCACCGGGGATTACGACACCACGCCCGATATCCAGACGATCCCCTCGGGTATCGAGACCGAGATAGCGGGTTGCCGGCGCACGCGCGCAACCGGCGGCCGACGGGTTCACAGACCGGTCGGGTAGCTCTCCGGCACGGTGCCCGGACTCCAACGTGCGCTCGGTTCGAGTGGCCGGAGGGCTGTGGTGGACTCGATGTGGACGAGCCCGTCGAACTGCCGCGCCGCGCGGGTATGGAAATAATGGCTGCGGCGTTCGGTTCCGGGGCTGTAGACCACGCCGATCGCCCGCTGGATCCGCGGCATATCCAATAGTTCCGTCGCCGCGGACGGACGGTCGAGCCGAAGCAGGAACGCGGGCTTCCCGGTATCGCTGAGTTGGCTTTCCACGCTGCCTGGAAGGGGCTGACGTACGGTTTCGCGTAGGGCTGGGCCGCCCCACTCCTGGGCAGCAGTGACCGTCCCCGAGGCGGTGCTGAAACCGAGGAGGCGGCAGTGGCGCCCGTGCCGCTCCCTGACGAGCTGACCGACGGTGACCTGGCCTTCGGCACCCATTTCGGTGGCCCGGGCGTCGCCCACGTGCGAATTGTGCGCCCACACCACGATCCGGGGTTCACGGGAACTACCGCCGCATCCACCTTGCCGTACCAGATGCGCGGCCAGCGCGTCCAGGGTTCGGGCCATATGCCGGTCGCGGAGATTCCACGAGTGCACGCGTCCGGAGAACATCGCGCGGTAGTAGGCCTCGGCGTCACGAACCGACCAGGCGTTGCGGAGCACATCGAACTGTTCCTCCGCCGTCCGGCCGTGCGTCAACGTCGCGGCCAGCAGTTCCCGCTGCATTTCGACGAGCTGTTCGATCGCCTGGTTCTCGCAGGACCGGCCGGCGCCGAACGCCGCCGCGAACCCATATGCCTCGCCGTCGTCGCCCGACACCTGGTCGAAGCACGCGTAGCGGGCCGCGGCGCGGCGCGCGGCGCGCGGATCCGCGTCTTCGAGGTAACGGATCACTTCGCGCATCGAACGATGCAGGCTGTACAGATCGAGACCGTAGAACCCGGCCGACGGGGCGCCGGCGGTACGGCACCGGGTGTTGTGGGTGTGCAGCCAGGTGACGAAGTCACGCACAACCGTATTGCGCCACATCCACGCCGGAAACCGCTCGAATCCGGCCAACGCGTCGGACGCGTCCCGATCGTCCCCGTGGCCACGGACATAACGGTTGACCCGATAGGCGTCGGGCCAGTCGGCCTCGGCGGCCACCGCGGTGAACCCGTGCTCCTCGATAAGCCATCGAGTGATCTGCGCACGGGCGGCATAGAACTCGTGCGTACCGTGCGAACTCTCCCCGATCAGCACGAACCGGGCATCACCGATCAGGTCGGCGAGGTCGTCGAAAGCTGGTACGCCACCGGGCGCGTCGATGGCCGCCGCGCGCAGTATCTCGGCATCCGAGCGGTGCCGCGACGGAGCGCCGCCGGTCGGTGTCGCCATCAATTGCCGGACCTGCTCGTCGGTGACCTGTATGAAATCCCAGTATGATTCCCCGACCGCACGGAACGGCGAGGGCATCGTCGCACAGACGAGTTCGTCCACCGCGACGCCGAGTTCGTGGCAGGTGGACTCGGGTGCGGCGGGCAGGGCCACGACGATCCGCTTCGGTTCGCCGCTCCGGATCGCTTCGACGGCGGCGACCATGCCCGCGCCGGTGGCGAGGCCGTCGTCGACGAGGATCACCGTCCGGCCCGACACATCCAGTGGGCCGCGGCCGGCACGGTAGACCGCTTCCCGGCGAGCCAGTTCCGCCGCCTCGTCACGCGCTATTTCCTGCACCGTGTCGGTGGATAGGCGCAGCGCCCGCACGATGTCGTCGTTCAGGACCACGCGCCCGCCGGAGGCCAGGGCCCCGATCGCGAATTCGGGGTGGTCCGGGAGGCCGAGCTTGCGCACGATGAGCGCATCCATCGGTGCCCGTAATGCGTCGGCGATCTCCCACGCGACCGGGATCCCACCATGTGCCAGCCCGAGCACCAGGACCTCGGGGTCGCCGCGATACCGCTCCAGCAGCCGCGCCAGCGCCCGTCCGGCATCGCTGCGGTCCTCGAAAATCCGTGACCGGGTATCCGGCTGTTCCGGTGTTCGCACAGCAATCTCCTCCGATGTTTCGAGCGGCACGCCGGGACCTACTCGGCGAGAATGTGTCAGCGCTGGCCGCGCGCGCGAACGATGACGATCGGAGTCTCCACGGCGTGCAGCAGCGCGTTGCTGGTGGATCCCAGCAGCATGCTCGCGAAACCACCCCGGCCGTGGCTACCGACGACGACCAGCTGAGCATCCGCCGACGCGTCGAGCAGCGAACGCACCGGGCGGTCCGCCGTGACGAGGCGCTCGACCGGCACATCCGGGTACTTCTCCGCATACCCGGCGAGGTTCTCGGCGAGCAGCGCCATGGCCGAGTCCCGCGCACCGTCCCGGTGCCGGAGCGGGATCTCGTATCCACTGGTATCGCTCCAGGCGTGCACGGCGACCACTCCGACTCTCCGGCGTGCTGCCTCGTCGAACGCCAGTTCCACGGCCGGGACGCTGTTTCCGCTGCCGTCGACACCCACCAGCACCGGACGAGTCGCCGCGGCCACGTCCAGCGGCGCGTCCGCGTGGATCACCGCGACCGGGCATCGAGCGTGCTGGGCCACGGCGGTGCTCACCGAGCCGATCAGCCCCCGCTGGAAGGCTCCGAGTCCCCGGCTCCCGACGACCAGCATCCGGGCCGAATCCGACCGCTCGACGAGAGCCGGCACGACGAGCTTGTCGATCGCCTCGGTGGTGATCACGAGGCCGGGATCCGACGCGGCGGTCCGGGCGACGTGCTCGGCCCCGGCCAGCAGCCGGCCGGCCTCGTCGTGCAACACCCGCAGGTCGTCCTCGGTCAGGGTGGCTTCGGGCCCGAAGCCGACCGGCAGTATCCACGAGTTGAGCAGGTGCAGACCGCACCCGTGGATACTCGCTTCGACGGCGGCCCAGGCCACCGCCCGATTCGAACCGGGTGAACCGTCCACCGCCGCGACCACCGGCGGCGTGGTGTGTTCTCCGGAACCGGATACCGAGTCGGTCATGGGCTGCCTTCCTGTGTGTCTCCGGGGGAGCTGTTCTCCGCCGCGCGGACGAACGAACGCCAGTGGCGGTCCCAATAGCGGTCCCGGCGGCGGGCGGCGAGGCGCGCACTGCCGAACATCAGACACCACGCGCTCAGCCAGCCCCCGGCGACGATCCCGAGGCCTGCACAGACACCGGTCACCGCTGTCGCACCGTTCGCATAGACCACCGTGCCGACGGTCCCGGCGACCGGAACCACCACCAGTACGATCACCGCAGCCACCAGGAGCACGACGGACTCGATCCGGTCGACCGGGCGCAGCAGCGCATTCGGATTGCTCGGCCGCAGGGCCCAGAGATGCCGGAGGATCATCCGATATTGCAACCACTGCGCCGCCGCCTGCTCCGACATCCTTACCACCCTTTCCGGGCCGGCTCCTTCCTCGATGTTCCTACCGACGCACGCCACGGGTCAGAGAAGAATGTCACCGAGTTCATGGGCTCAATGCCCGGATCGACCGGCTGGAGGTTTGCCGGCGCCGAGCGTGCGGGCACCGCCGGATCCGCGGGGTGCTCAGCCCACGTCGACGAGTGTCGGAATGGCCTCGAAGTCCAGAGGCGCCGCCTCGACATGACGTCCCCGGGGCGTGGGGTCGACCAGTTCTCCGTCGTGCACGACGACCGTGCCGCGGACGAGCACGGTGACGGGCTTGCCCCGCAGCCGTCGCCCTTCGTACGGGGTGTAGTCGGTCGCCATGTGCAGCGTGTCGACCGTGACGGTCCATTCGAGGTCCGGATCCCACAGGGCGATATCGGCGTCCGCGCCGGGCATCAGCGAGCCCTTTCGTGGATACAGACCGTTCGTGCGGGCCGGGCCGGCCGCGGTCAGTTCGACGAATCGGCTCGCGGACAGGCCGAGGCCGCCGACGTAGCGGGAGTAGATCACCGGCAGGCGGGTCTCGACCCCGGGTAGCCCGTTCGGCATATGCCGGACATCGTGACTGTGCCGCTGTTTCTGGGCGGTGTCGTAGCAGCAGTGATCGGATCCGATGGTGGTGATGTGGCCGGTGAACAGGTGGCGGCCGAGTGCTTCCACGGTCGCGGCCGAGCGCAGCGGCGGGCAGCACACGAAACGCTCCGGTTGCGCGCCGCCGTATTCGGAGTCGTCGAGTATCAGGTGGTGGGCGACGGCTTCGGTGAAGGCCACCAGCCCCCGCTTCCGTGCGTCCGCGACCAGCTCGACGGCCGCCGGTGTCGATTGATGGACGAAGTAGACGGGGGCCCGCTGCGATTCCGCGATCGCCAGAATCGCCGCGACCGAGGCGGTTTCGGCCAGCTCCGGCCGGGTATCGGCCATATGCGATGCGTCGACACGGGCCGCGGCGGCGGCCAGATTCTGCGCGTCGGTGACGATGGCGTCCGATTCGCAGTGGATGACGACCCTGCCGCCGAGATCGCGGGTGGTCTGCATCGTATTGAGGATGGTGTGCTCGTTCGCCATCGTCTCGCCCGCGTAGGTGGTGAACATCTTCACCGTGCGGATGCCGGCGGCGGCCAGGGCGGCCAGTTGATCCGCGGTGGTGTCGTCCCATTCGACGACGCACGCGTGCAGGGCCGAATCGCACAGTCCCTCGACCGCTTTCGCGCGCTGTCTCTCGGCCGCGTCGAGCGGTCGCTGACCCGGCCGGGGGATGGCGAAGTCGACGATCGTGGTGGTGCCGCCGAAAACCGCCGCGGTGGTGCATTCGCGGTAGGAGTCCAGGGAGGTGAACTCGCCAGAGGTGAATCCGACATGGCAGTGCGGGTCCACGCCGCCGGGTAGGACCAGTTTCCCGGTGGCATCGATGATTTCCGCCGCGGCATCGACCTCGGTGCCCGGCGCGAGCACCGCCACGATCCGGCCGTCGTCGATCACCAGATCCGCCGGTGCCGACCAGTGGGATTCGACGACGGTTCCGCCGCGTACGACTTTCACGACATCTCCTTCCGATACGCGACCCAGCCGCCGCGGTCGCTGATATCGATCACACCCGGTGCGTCGAGGGCGCTGCGGCGCATCCGCATCGACAGCGAGCCGCTGCCGTCCGCCAATTCGATGACACCGAGCTCGAGTTCTTCCGGCTCCCGCGGGAGCAGCTCGTCACGCAGTAGGTCGTACTCGACCTCGTAGAGTTCTCCCGGCACCGCGACGCCTCCGCTGGTGACCGGGTGCAGACCGGGGAACTCGCCGCGCACGGAATAGAACCGGTACCTCGGCGCGGTGTCGACCGCGCCGAGGAACCGCGCGCGGTGCAGCGCGTCGTGCAGAGTGCCGCCGGACATCGCCTGCCCGTTGACGAACATCGTGACCGAAGCCATGCCAATCCTCTTCTTGTCAGTGTGTCGGTAACTGGACGAGTCGAGCGGGAGAGAACGCCGAGAGATCGATATCGGTGGTGTTCCCGTGCACCATCGCGGTGAGGGCCTGCGCCCACAGCGGCGCGAAGGTGAAGGAATACGTACCGCCCGCGACGAAAAGTCCTGGCGCGTCGTCGAGCCCGCCGATGACCGGCATCTCGTCCGGTGTCGTGACAACCGGTCCGGTCCAGGTGGCGCGCAAGGGATATCGGTGCAGAGATGGGAGCAGGCGCTCGACCTGCGCGAGATTGCCGACGGTGCTGTCGTCGCGGATCGGTGCGGCGTGGTGCTCGTGGAACGGTCCGGCGGGCCAGCCTCCCCCGAGTACGAGCCGATGCCGCCGATCCTGTTTGATCGACATCCCCTCGCCCACATGCTGTACCAGTACGTCGAGAGTGTTCGGCTCGGCATCCAGCGCGTGCATCTGCAGCGAGGTGGGTGCGAGATCCAGGGTGATTCCGGCCGGCGCGACGATCGCAGCCAGCCACGGTCCAGCCACGTCGATCACCACCGGCGCCCGCCAGGTTTTCCCCGGTGTCGTCACGACCCATTCACCGCCCGTGCGTTCCAGGCCGGTGACCGGGGTATGCGGGTGCAGGGTGGCGCCCTCGGCGATCGCCTGCCGCAGCAGCGCCGGACCTGCCATATCGGGTTCGGCGTATCCGTCCCAGGCGCACCAGGTGGCGGCTTCGACGGTCGGCCCGAGCAACGGCAGCGCCCGCCGGGCTTCGGCACCGGTGAGGACCTCGGTCGGTATGCCGGCGGACTGTTCCCACCGGTATTTCCTGTGCAGCGCGCGTACCTGTTCGTCGGTCTCGGCGACCATGAATCCGCCACATCGGTTGAGGCGGAGGCCGGGCACGCTCTCGCCGAGCATGTCCCACAGTCCACTCGCGGCCTTCTGCAGCGGGAGCAGCTTTTCGACGTCCACCGGTGTGCCCTGGCCGGGGCGCCGGGTGTGAATGGTCTGGATGTGCAGATTCCCGGCAGTAGTGCCGGAACCCGCGGTGTTGGGTGCCGTGCGGTCGAGTACGGCGACACGGGAACCCGCGCGGGTCAGCGCCAGCGCTGCCGCCGCACCGACAATTCCCGCGCCGACGACCACCGCATCGAGTTCACGCCGCACGGCCGGCTCCTACGGCGCGGGCGGACGCGGCGACGATACCGGAGGCGGCGACGATATCGCGGAGGGCGTCGAGTGTCGCCGGATCCGTGATGGGCAGCAGGGGTTCACGGACCTCGCCGCCCGGCTGCCCGAGGAGCTTCATCACGGCCTTCAGCTGCGGAATGGGTGAGGCGTACACACCGCTGTAGTCGGGGTTGACCAGCCGCCCCGACAGAGCTTTGTACTTGTCCACCCATTCGCGCGCGGTCCCGGCATCGCGCGCCGCGACCGCGCGGTAGAACGGCACCGCGTAGGGTGCGCCCACGCCGCCACCGTCGATGTTCCCGTCGCCGCCGAGTTCGAGGAGCGCGGCGAGGCCGCGCCGGTGCAGGAAACTCCCGAATACCCGTACCCGGTCCGACACTGTTTCGACGGTATCCAGCATGGCGAGCCAGTCACCGGTGCTGTCCTTGATCGCGACGACCTGGTCCAGGTCGGCCAGGCGGGAGAACAGGCCCGGAATCGTACCCATCTCCAGGGAGACCCCGCGCGGCCACCATGCGACCGGAGGTCATGCTGTTCGACGAACCCACCTCCGCGCTCGACCCCGAGATGGTCAACGAGGTCCTCGACGTCATGCTGCGCCTGCGCGACGAGGGTATGACGATGGTCGTCGTGAGCCACGAGATGGGCTTCGCGAAGGCAGCGGCCGACCGGGTGGTCTTCATGAGCGACGGAAAGATCGTCGAGGAGGCGCCGCCGGAGAAGTTCTTCGGAAACCCCGAACACGCGCGCACCCGCCAGTTCCTCAGCCGGACTCTCTGACACCGGATTCTGTTCCGGTCACTGTCGAGGACACTGCCGACTCACCTCCTCCATACAACCGTGTTCGCCACGGTGGTCATTGCTGTAGGGAAGGTGCGGTGGTGTGTGGTGGTGCGGAGTCGTCGTCGGCGAGCGTGAAGTAGTTCTCTTCTTCCTGCAAGAAGTGCAACTGCAGCAGAGTGTGCAGGCCGTAGAGGCAGGCGAGCAGATCGTCGATCTGGTCGGTGGGAATATGTCCGGTGGCACGTGCCAGCCGGAGATGGGTGCCGATACGGAGGACCAATCGCTGGATCTCGGCATGGGTCCGGCTCATGGTGGCGGTGGCTTCGCTACTGCCGAGTGGTCCGGCCAATGCCGGATACAGCTGGGTTTCTTCGGCCGTTTCGTGCGGTAACAGGCGATCGACGAGGAACCGGTGCGCGTCTTCCACCGCGGACAACGCCGCCCGGTCGGGGCGTCGGGCGAGCCGGTCGGCGGCGGAACGGAGCAGGCCGAGGGTGTCCCGCAGTTCGTCGTGTTCGCCCGCGAAGCGGTACAGCAGTTGTCCGGTTTCGGGAGGCAGCTGTACGCGGGCAGCGGGGTTGCCCCGTAGCGCGCGCAGAGCGTTGACGATGACCGCCACGTCGATGACCTCCTGTAGTAATGCGCCGGCTGCCGGCGGCAGCAGGCCGAGTGCCGCGACGATCATCGCCATCAGCGACAAGCCCATACCGGCCACTGCGCTCTGGATCGCGATGTGGCGCGACCAGCGTGCGGTGTCCATCGCGTCGGCGAGACGGTCCAAGCGGTCGGTGGCCAGCACGATATCGGCGGCTTCGGAGGAGGCGGTCGAGCCGCGCGCGCCCATGGCGACGCCAACCGTGGCCGCGGCGAGCGCCGGTGCGTCGTTGACGCCGTCGCCGGCCATCACCGTGACCGCGACCTCACGTTCGCGCCGCACCGCGTGCACTTTGTCGGCGGGGCTCTGTCCGGCGTACACCTCATCCAGGCCCAGGACGGTGGCGACCTCGCGGGCGGGTTCGGGCCGGTCGCCGGTGAGCATGACCAGCCGGTCGAGCCCGGCTCGGCGTAGGCGACGCACCGTCCGTGGGGCGTCGCGGCGGAGCGGGTCACGCAGCAGTATCGCGGCGGTGAGCCGGCTGTCGACGGCGATCCACGCGATAGCCGCTGAGTCCAGGGCCGCCCTGTTCAGCGCCGCTCGCGCCCACTGTTCGCCGGTCACTGTGTCGAGTAACTTCCCGACCTCGACACGGTGCCCGTCCACCACACCCCGCATTCCGCGTCCGGGTTGCTCGCCGACATCCGACGGCAGCGACAGCACCAGGCCGCGAGCCAACGCTTCGGTGACGATCGCTTCGGCCAGCACATGCGGCGACAGTTGATCGAGCGAGGCCGCCAGCCGAAGCGCGTCGGCGGGGTCGTCGCCGGGCGCGGCGATCACGTCGGTCACCGCCGGTCGGCCGGCGGTGAGCGTACCGGTCTTGTCCATGACCAAGGTCTTCGCGTGGCCGAGATTCTCCAGTGCCCCGCCGCTGCGGATGATCACCCCTTGCCGGGAGGCGCGAGAAAGCCCCGACACGATGGCCACCGGCGCGGCCAGGAGCAAGGGACACGGTGTCGCCACCACCAGGACCGCCACCGCGCGCACCAGCGAGCCGCTGAATACCCACGCACCCACTGCGACCAGCAGGGTGAGCGGCAGGAACCAGGTCGCATACCGGTCGGCCAGGCGCACTACCGGCGCGTTCTCGGCACCGGCCTGCTGTGCCAGTCGCACGATGCCGGCGTAGGTGCTGGCCTCCGCAGTCGCGGTGGCGCGGATCTCGAAGGTCGCACCGGCATCGACGACCCCGGAGCGCACCGGCTCCCCGATATCGCGTTCGACCTGCAGCGGCTCACCCGTCAGCACCGACTCGTCCAGGACCGCGGGCGGTCCGAGGATCCGCCCGTCGACCGGGACCACCTCGCCGGTCGCGACAACCACGATGTCGCCGACGGCTATATCGTCGAGCGCGACCGTGGTCACCTCACTGCCGCTGCGGCGCCGCGCGGATCGCGGGACATGCTCGAGCAGCGCTCGCAGATCGTGCGCGGCCCGCCGCTGCGCGGCGGCGTCCAGCGTGCGACCGGTCGCCAGCATGACAGCGATCAACGCACCGGCCAGATACTCCCCCACCACCAGGGTGCCGACCAGGGACAACACCGCGATGAGATCGACCCCGGCACGTCCTTTCGAGATGGTGGCCACCATCCACCACACGGCAGGTATCAACGCCACCCCGGTCGCCACGATCCAGAAGGCGTCGGCGACACCCGACGAGCCGACGGCCCAGGCGATCAGGCCACCGGCCAGCGCCGACGCCACCGACACCAGCAGTCCGGGTTCGATCCACCGCCGGACCCCACGGGCCCATCCGCCGAGCACCGAATACTCCGTCACCGTCGGCGGCACCTCACCAGGGCGGGCCGACTCCGAACGCCTCGACTCCCGCTGTTCAGACATCGGGGTGCGAATCGAGCACTTTCATACGCCGCGCGTACTCGTCGTCGGTGATCTCACCCCGGGCGTACCGCTCAGCGAGCACCTGCCGCGGACTCGCCCACCCCCTGGGGGGCAGTGACGCGGACGAGGCCATGTATCGGACCAGCAGCACGGATCCCGAGACCACCAGCGCCCAGAACAGGATCGTGCCGACGGCCATCAGCCCGATACCCCAACCGCTCATCCCGGTGCCGTACCACATCAACACGGCTGACCCCCACCGTCACCGAGCCCTCGGCACACGACCGGGTTCCGCGTTCTCATGACAACCTCCTCCGCCGCACCAGATCGGTGTTTCCCACCCTCGCCGCCCGTACCGGAATCACGGCAGAGCACGAGGGCCCCGGCAGCGGGTACAACGTCACCGGATTCGGCCCGGCGGTCCGGAGAGCCGCTCGGGTTTCATCCGCGCCGGCGGCGCCGGGCAAACGACCGACCGCCGGTTCGCACGAGCGCCGGTCCGGCCGGCGCGGCGGCGAATCGAATACGCGTGGCCGACGGCATCACCCCGATCCGGCCGCGCGAACCCACCGACTCCGGCCGACCGTACTATCGGGATTCGTGGGCGCGGCCGGTTTCGTGTCTCGACGAGCAACGCTGGTACGAATTCGCTCGGCGGCGGTGCTGCTCGGCCCCGCTTTCGTGGCGGCGATCGCGTATGTCGATCCCGGTAATGTGGCTGCCAATATCAGTGCGGGCGCGCGATTCGGGTACCTGCTGGTGTGGGTGATCGTCGTAGCCGACGTCGTAGCGGGCCTGGTGCAGTACCTGTCCGCGAAACTCGGACTGGCCACGGGCCGGACGCTGCCCGAGCTGGTCCGTGGCCATACCAGCCGCCCGGTGCGGCTGGCGTACTGGGTGCAGGCGGAAACCGTCGCCATGGCGACGGATATCGCCGAAGTGGTGGGCGGTGCTATCGCGTTGCACATCATGTTCGGCCTTCCGCCCGTTGTGGGCGGGGCCGTCACCGGCATCGCTTCGATGATAGTGCTGGCGATACAGAACCGGTTCGGGCAACAGCCCTTCGAACGGGCCGCGATAGGCCTGCTCACCATTATCGCCCTGGGCTTTCTCGCCGGCGCAGTCCTGGCGCGCCCATCGGTTTCCGGCGCGATAGGTGGCACCGTGCCACATCTCGACGGAACCGAGAGTATGGTGCTCGCCGCCGCCATAATCGGCGCCACCGTGATGCCCCACGCGGTATATCTGCATTCCGGGCTGGTCCGGGATCGGCACGGCCGGCCGCGGACACATCCGGAACTCGTTCGGTTGCTACGGGCGACCCGCAGCGACGTCGGTATGGCCATGCTCTTGGCCGGCGCGGTCAATCTGGCGATGTTGCTGGTGGCCGCCGGCACACTGCACGGCCGCACCGAGGCCACCTCTTTGGACGCGGCGTTCGCCGGGATCGGCGACGTGCTGGGTCCGGCGGCCGGAGCGGTGCTCGCGACCGGCCTGCTCGCCTCGGGTGTGGCATCGACCTCGGTCGGCGCCTACGCCGGCGCCATGATCATGCAAGGCCTCCTCCACCGGCACGTAGCGCTGGTCGTGCGCCGCATGATCACACTGATCCCCGCGTTGGCGGTCCTGGTCGCCAGGGTCGATCCGACCCGGGCACTGATCATCTCCCAAGTGATCCTGTCCTTCGGCATACCCTTCGCGTTGATCCCGCTGGTTCGCTTCACCAGCGATCGGAACCTGATGGGTTACGACACCAACCACCGGTTCACCACGGTGGCGGCCTGGTCCGTGGCCGCTCTCGTCACCGCGCTCAACGCGGTACTGCTTTCGCTCGCCGTCACCAGGATCTGATCCCGGCGCGACCGGGCCGGAGTTGGCCGATCGGCGGACCGATCCTCATGATCCGGTGATGACCCAGCTCGCGGATTTTTCTGTCAAACCGGTGCTCACCGGTCGAAAGGTGCAGCTCCGCCCGTTCGTCGACGCGGACCTCGACGCCATCCGTGCGGCGCTGCGCGATCCGGAGGTCCGCCGGCTTACGGGTAGCGTCCACGACGAGGCGGAAGCGTTCGCCCCCGAGGATCCGGCCGAGGCCGCGAAATTCCGCGACTGGTACGCCGGCCGGGCCGCCCAGCGGGACCGGCTCGATCTCGCGGTCGTGGACACCATCGACAGCCGGTGCGTGGGAGAAGCGGTGCTCAACCAGTGGGACCCCGCCAACCGCAGCTGCAACTTCCGTATCCTGCTCGGCCCCGCCGGACGCGGACGCGGGCTCGGCACCGAGGCCACGCGCCTGATCGTCGGCTACGGCTTCGAGCGGCTCGGCGTGCACCGGATCGCACTCGAGGTCTATGCCTTCAACCGCCGCGCCCACCGTGTCTACGAGAAGGTGGGCTTTCGTGAAGAAGGAGTCCTCCGCCAGTCACTGCGCTATCGGGACGAGTGGATCGACGCCACCGTGATGTCGATGCTCGCGCACGAATGGCTGGGTGATCACAGGCCCTCGGATCTCCGGCACACCGTGTGAAGAAGGGGCCGACGGCGCATGATGACCAGGCCGGGACCTCGGACGAGGCGCGGAGGTATAGCTGTGAAGACCGGTCCTACATCTGTTCCGGCCGCCAGGTGGATACCGCCCAGATAACCACCAGATCGATCGCGATGAGCGCGATCGACCACCACGGGTAGTAGGGCATCCACAGAAAGTTCGCGATGATCGACAGCCCGGCCAGGACCACCGCTGTGACGCGCGCCCACAGCGCGCCCGACATCAGGGCCAGAGCCGCGATCACCAGCAGTATGCCCAGTACGACGTGGATCCAGCCCCAGGTGGTGGTGTCGAACTGGAGAATATAGTTCGGTCCGGTTACGAAGAGCTCGTCGCCGGCGACCGCCGAGATCCCCGCCAGAATCGAAAGCACACCCACCGCGAGCAACAGCACCGCGGCGGCGATCGAGGTCACCGCGGCCACGCCCTGCATCACCGGAGCGTCTCCGGGGCCTGTCCGGTAGGTCGTCATATCCCGCCTCCGCCTCCCGAGAAGTGATCGGATCTCACCCAAGTCCGCTTCGCGGCCGAACGCCTCACCCGTTGCGTGTGAACCCGGTCCGCCCATTCATGTGCTGGGGTGCCCGGAACCGCGAATTTCGATAGATACGCATATCTACGTATCGAGAATGGTTCGCCGGTCGGGTAGGTGTCCGCCGCCCCACACCGGAAATCGACCGGCATTCGCGTGCGCCAGGACGGGCCCCGGCGTACGGTCGAACCTGTGAGCAGCGGCGCTGTACCGGCGACGGCGGGGATTGGCTCGAGCCTCTGGGCACGAGTGTTCGCGGCGCTGTACGACCCCCTGCTCTGGCTGGGTGAAAAGTCGGGTATGGCCGATCGCCGACGGGATCTACTCGGCCGTGCACGGGGGCGGACCGTCGAACTCGGCAGCGGTACCGGCCTCAACCTGCAGTACTACCCCCACGGCCTCGACGAGCTGACCCTGACCGAACCGGAAGCCGCGATGCGTATCCGGTTGGCGCGACGGCTGGGCCGTGGGCGAGACAGGGCACGCGTAGTCGACGCCTCGGCGGAACGGCTGCCATTCACGGATGGAACCGTGGACACTGTCGTCTCGACGCTCGTGTTGTGCACCGTGGCAGACCCGGACGCGGCACTACGGGAGATCGAGCGCGTACTGCATCCCCGCGGCCGGCTGTTGTTCATCGAGCATGTACGTTCCGAATCGCCGCGGCTCGCCCGCTGGCAGGACCGCCTGGCCGGCCCGTGGCGCCGATTCGCCGAGGGCTGCCACTGTAATCGCGCGACCCTCCAGTTGATCCGGGCGCGTGGGCTGGAGGTCGGCGAGGTGCAGGAAACCTCGTGGCGGCGCATGCCCCCGATCGTCCGGCCACTCGTCATGGGTGTAGCCACCAAAACGGCACCCGACCCGGGCTGACACTCGCTCGTTCACCGCACGACCTGCTGTTCGTGCTGACGAGCCTCATAGCGCAACACAGCGGCACGTGCCCGTCCGGGCCCGATCGCCCGGGCATCCGATCGCGCATCGGCCTCTCGGCAGGCCTGCTTCGCCCATTCATAGGCATACAACGCCCGGCGTAGCCAGTGCGAGGGGCTGTCCGCGACGGAACCATTCGGGTGCGGATCATCCATGACAAGCGCTTCCATGGCGGCATCGAATCCGTCGGGATCCACTGAGATCTGTCGATCATCCATCACCGTCCCCTCTCAATCAATGGGCTCACGAACCGACCGGAAGCGGTCACGGATGCGACGGTCGGCGCTACCCCATCAGTTTCCGAAATGCGCATCGCCGATGCACCGGTTGGTCGGCCCTGGGTATACCTGTTTCTGTCGGCGCCCCGAGCGTTGCGGACGACGAACTCATCGCTCCGGCATCGCCATCGAATTCTTCCGGAGGTGCCGACCGCACAATTCGATCAGCCGTCGGTGTGAATCGGCCGACCGATGGCGAGTCGATGCGATATTCCGGCCGACCGATCCGCGCAAGAGCCGGGACCGCGCACCGGTACGGATGGACAAGGCGACCGAACGATACACGATGCGATGCCCAGGGTTCAGCCGGACCACGGCGTGCCCTCCTACCCGACCGATCACGAATCCGGCTGCCGCGCATCGTTATCGATCACATTCTTCGTTCGAACCCCGAGCCCGGCTGCCTATGATTCAGGTGGCCGGAGTGCCTCCGGCCGGTGTATCACGCCCTCGCCTGTTCCGAGGGTCGGAGAGGTGAGCTGAAATGATGGGAAACAACTTGGTCAAGGCAACAGGCGTGGTGGCGTTCGGCGCACTGTCGATGGCCGCGACCATAGTCCTCGCCGGTCCGTCCGCCGCCGATACCGCGACCGATCGAGCCACGCCCGTGGCCGGCATTCCCTTGCAGGAGAGCGAGGACATCGCTACCAACCCGCACGCACTGATCCCCGATCCGGTGTTGAACGGCTCGTCCGCGGGAGGCTCGGTCGGTTCCGCCGTGGGGTCGGCCACCGGATCCGGCGCCGGCTCACTTGTCGGCTCCGTGATCGGTGCCCTGGTCGGCCATCTTCGTCCGGACTTGATCCCGCAAGTTCTACCCTGACCGAAATCCGATAGACCGATCGGCGGGTGGAGCGTCGATCGGTGGGGCAGGCTCGCGCTGCCCTGCGGTCGAGCAGCCGATATCGTCGCAGCATGATCGGGCAGACACACACACCACCGGCAGCCGATGGACGAGCCCCCGGATCTTCGGTCACTTGCGCCGGCGACATGGGTCTCCGGAGCAGATGACCACCGCGGCGGCCCGCCGAAGCGTGGAATCGAGACCGTCATCCGACAGCTCAACGATCAGGAGTCTCAATGAAGTTGTCAAGCCGTGAGCGCGACCGGCGGAGCGGGGGTGAATACCCGATCGTCGCGAAGCAACGCCCACAACACCGAGACC